>NZ_QHJN01000077.1:0-36435 GCF_003947565.1 Actinomadura sp. WAC 06369
ACGAGCGGCGGGCGGACGAGGTCGTCGCTGTTCCAGCCGGACCGCATCCGCTCGGGACGGGCCCGGTGCGGAACGCGCGGCCGTCGCGGGCGGCGTCCACGGCGGTGAGGCGGCGGACGCGGGGCGCGAGCAGGGCGGGCAGCGGTCCGCGGCCCCGCGCGACGTCCAGGCAGACGTCGCCCGGCTGCGGGTCGACGAAGTCCAGCAGCCGTTTGAGGTGCGGGGCGATCTCGGGGACGACGGTCGCCGGATGCGGCACTGCGGGTCTCCCTCGGTCCGGCCATGCCGCACGGGGTACCGGTCGCGGGCATGCCGCGACCGGCGGTGCGGCCGGTTTCGTCAGGTATGACTCGCCGCCCGGCCGGTAAGTTCGGACGTCGGGGAAAGAATCTGCGCGTCAATCCGGGAGCTGGGTCCCGTACAGGGTGAGCGCCACCAGGACGAACACGGTGATCACGGCGATCCGGGTGGGCATGGGCAGGCGCATCTTCACCGCCGCCCAGCGGATCGCGAACGAGACGAGCAGGGCCGTCACGATGAGGGCGATGATGCCTGTCATGGTCACCTTCCACCGGGGGAGTGCCGCCTCCCTAGAACGATAGACGTGTAAGTAGCGGGTTACCCGGGAGTCGGGGCGCGGGATCGGCCCGCTACCCTCGCGGTTGTGGCAGATGTGAATGAAGTTGACGAGCGGGACAAGATCGACGAGCTGATGGTGCAGCTCGCGCGGGGTCGGGTGGCGCTGGGCGTCGCCGCGTTCGCCGCGCCCGGGCTGACCGTCCGGGCGATGGGGATGGGGCGCGGCGCGGACGGCGGCCGCGACTTCGTCACCCGGATGTTCGCCGCCCGCGAGATCGCGCTCGGCGCCGGCTACCTGCTGAGCGGGGAGGAGGGCCGGAAGCTGTGGGCGCGGCTCGGGCTCGGCGTGGACTCCCTCGACGTGGTGACGGGGCTGAGCGGCCGCAAGCGCGTGCCGCTGTGGGCGGCGGCGGGCGCGCTGGCGGTGTCCGGGAGCGCGGCGGCGCTGGGTGCGGCGAAGGTGGCGCGGGACGTGCTGCGGTGACGTGATCCCGCCGGGCTCGTGGGTAGGCCCCTGACGTCACGGACGGGCAGGGGGACGCATGACGGCGGCGCGGGACGAACCGGCCGAACCGGCCATGCCGGCGGGCAGGGAGCTGTACGCCGTGCTGGGCGCGCTCATGCTGGCGCTGCTGCTGGCGGCCCTCGACCAGACGATCGTGTCGACCGCGCTGCCGACGATCGTCAGCGATCTCGGCGGGCTGAACCACCTGTCGTGGGTGGTGACGGCGTACCTGCTGGCCGCGACGGCGTCCACGCCGCTGTGGGGCAAGCTCGGCGACCAGTACGGCCGCAAGCGGCTGTTCCAGACGTCGATCGTCGTCTTCCTGATCGGGTCGGCGCTGTGCGGCATCGCGCAGGGGATGACCGAGCTGATCCTGTTCCGGGCGCTGCAGGGGCTCGGCGGCGGCGGGCTGATGGTGCTGGCCATCGCGATCGTCGGGGAGGTCGTGCCGCCCCGCGAGCGGGGCCGGTACCAGGGGCTGTTCGGCGCGGTGTTCGGCGTGTCGAGCGTGTGCGGGCCGCTGCTCGGCGGCTGGTTCGTCGACAACCTGTCGTGGCGGTGGGTGTTCTACGTCAACCTGCCGATCGGCGTCGTGGCGCTCGCGGTGATCGCGGTGGTGCTGCGCGCGCACGGCGAGCGGGAGCGCCACCGCATCGACTACGCCGGGACGCTGCTGATCGTCGGCTGGGCGGTCGGCCTGGTGCTGGTGACGACCTGGGGCGGGACGACCTACGACTGGGTCTCCCCGCAGATCATCGGGCTCGCCGGGGCGTCGGCGGTGCTGATCGCGGTCTGGGTGCTGGTGGAGCGGCGCGCGGCGGAGCCGGTCCTGCCGCCGAAGCTCCTGGCCCACCCGGTGTTCGCGATCGGGTCGGCGGTCGGGTTCGTCGTGGGGTTCGCGATGTTCGGCGCGCTCACGTACCTGCCGATCTTCCTGCAGATCGTGCACGGCGTGTCGCCCACGCTGTCGGGCGTGTACCTGCTGCCGATGATGCTCGGGATGCTGGTGACCTCGATCGGGTCCGGCCAGATCGTCAGCCGGACCGGCCGGTACAAGGTCTTCCCGGTGCTCGGCACGCCGATCATCGCGGTCGCGCTGTACCTGCTGTCGCAGCTGGACGAGACGTCCTCGACGCTCGCGATGAGCCTGCGGTTCGCGCTGCTCGGGCTGGGGCTCGGGATGGTCCTGCAGATCCTCGTGATCGCCGTGCAGAACGCCGTCCCGTACGGGGACCTGGGCGCGGCGACGTCCGGCGTCACGTTCTTCCGGCAGATCGGCGGCTCGTTCGGGGTCGCCGTGTTCGGCGCGGTGTTCAGCAACACGCTCGCGAGCAACGTCGACGCGATCGCCCGGGACCTGCCGCCGGGCTTCGACCCGGGCGCCGTCCAGGGCGACCCGACGCTGCTCGACCGGTTCCCCGCGCAGGTCAGGAACGAGGTGCTGCACGCGTACGCCGACTCCATCGACACCGTGTTCTTCTGGGCGGTCCCGGTGGCCGCGGTGGGGTTCCTGCTGGCCCTGTTCCTGCGGGAGACGCCGCTGCGCGAGACGTCCCGGACGCGCGACTACGGCGAGGGGTTCGGCGCGGCGCCGACCGTCCGGTCGTCCCGGCACGAGATGGAGCGGTGCCTGAGCGAGCTGATGCGCCGCGACCCGCGCGCCCGGGACCTGTACGCGCGGCTGGGCGCCCTCGCCGGGGTGGACCTCCCGGCGGGCAGCCTGTGGGCGCTGTGCCGGATCGCCAAGGACGGGACGGTCCGCGGCGAGGACCTCGCGGCCCGTGCGGGCGTGCCGGTGGAGACCGGGCGCCCGTTCGTCGACCGTCTCGTCGGCGACGGCCTCGTGGAGCGCCGCGACGGTGTGCTGGCGATCACGCACGCGGGGCGGGACGTCGCCGAGCGGCTGTTCGCCGCGCGCCGCGAGGGGCTGGCCGCGCACGTGGACGGCTGGGCCCCCGAGGAGCATCCCGAGCTCGCGGACGTCCTGACCCGCCTCGCCCGCGCGTCGCTCGGCGACGACGCCGACGGCGGGACGATGCGCGGCGCGACCGCCGCCGCCGGGTAACCCCCGTCACATGCCGTTGCGCCATCGGCCCTGTAATCTCATACTGACTGACCGAATCACACTCGGTTTCGGGACGGAACCCAGACAGTTGGAGGCGTAGTGGCCGAGGCGTACATCGTCGGCGCGGTCCGTACCCCCGTCGGCACCAAGAAGGGCGCTCTCAAGGACGTGCACCCCGCCGACCTCGGGGCGCACGTGCTCAAGGAGCTCGTCGACCGCACCGGGGCCGACCCGTCCGCGGTGGAAGACGTGATCATGGGCTGCGTCATGCAGGTCGGTCCGCAGGCGCTCGACATCGCGCGCACCGCGTGGCTGTCGGCGGGCCTGCCGGAGAGCGTGCCCGGCGTGACCATCGACCGGCAGTGCGGGTCCTCGCAGCAGGCGATCCACTTCGCCGCCCAGGGCGTCATGTCCGGCACCCAGGACCTGGTCGTCGCCGCCGGCGTCGAGCAGATGGCGAAGGTCCCGATGGGCTCCAGCATCGTCAAGGGGATGGACTTCCCCTACGGCGAGGGCTGGGCCGAGCGGTACGGCATGCAGGAGATCTCCCAGTTCCGCGGCGCCGAGCTCATGGCCGAGAAGTGGGACCTCAGCCGCGAGGACCTGGAGAAGTTCGCGCTGGAGAGCCACCAGCGCGCCGCCAAGGCGATCGAGGCCGGCTACTTCGACCGGGAGATCGCCCCCATCGCGGGCCTCGGCAAGGACGAGGGCGCCCGCCCCGACACCACCCTCGAGAAGATGGGCGAGCTGAAGCTGCTGCGGGAGGGCGGCCGCATCACCGCCGCCGTCGCGTCGCAGATCTCCATCGGCTCGTCCGCCGTCATGATCGCGTCCGAGGCCGCCGTCAAGCGGTACAACCTCACCCCGCGCGCCCGCATCCACACCCTCGCCGTCACCGGCTCGGACCCGGTCTACATGCTGACCGGCCCGATCCCGGCGACCGAGAAGGCCCTCGACCGCGCCGGCCTCAAGATCGACGACATCGACGTCTTCGAGGTCAACGAGGCGTTCGCCCCGGTCCCGCTGGCGTGGGCGCGCGACACCGGCGCGTCCCTGGAGAAGACCAACCCCAACGGCGGCGCCATCGCGCTCGGCCACCCGCTGGGCGCCACCGGCGGCGTCCTGATGACCAAGCTGCTGCACGAGCTGGAGCGCACCGGCGGCCGCTACGGCCTGCAGACGATGTGCGAGGGCGGCGGCCAGGCCAACGCCACCATCATCGAGCGCCTCTGATCCGCGGATCGGCGGCCTGACGGCACGCCACCTGCGTGCGGCCCCGACTCCTCGCCCGACGGCGCGGAGCCGGGGCCGCACGCGCTTCCGGGCGTCCGGGGACGGGTGGGATCCTCGGTGCGTCGGAGTCGTAGTCGGTGCGGACGGTGAGGCGGACATGGACGAGACGGTGCTGTACACGGTCGGCGAGCGGGTCGCGCGGATCACGCTGAACCGGCCGGACGCGCGGAACGCGCTCAGCGACCGGATGATCGACGGGCTGCTCGACGCGTTCGAGCGGGCGAAGCACGACGACGACGTCCGCGTGATCGTCCTGACGGGCGCGGGGGACCGGGCGTTCTGCGCGGGCGCGGACCTCGGCGGGCTCGGCGCGCAGCAGGCGGACGGACGGTCCGTGGCGGACCCCGCGGCGATCCGGGAGAGCGCGCCGTTCCGGCTGTTCACCGCGTTTCCGAAGCTCGGCAAGCCGATCATCGCGCGGCTGGCGGGGCACGCGGTGGCGGGCGGGCTCGGGCTCGCGGCGGCGTGCGACCTGGTGGTCGCGGCGGACGACGTGAAGCTGGCGACGCCCGAGGTGAACGTGGGCCTCTGGCCGTTGATGATCATGGCGATCATCAACCGGAACGTCGTCCCGAAGCAGGCGTTCAAGCTGTACTACACGGGTGTTCGCATCACCGCGGCGGAGGGCAGGGAGATCGGCCTCGTCACCGAGGTGGTGCCGCGGGACGAGCTGGACGCGCGGGTGGACGACCTGGCGCGGACGATCGCGGCGAAGAGCCCGCTCGGGCTGCGCCGGGGCCGCGACGCGTTCTTCGCGATCGAGGGCCGCCCGCTGGAGGACCAGGTGGAGCACCTGCTGGGCGAGCTGGTGCGGCTCGCGGGCAGCGAGGACGCCCGGGAGGGCGTCGCGGCGTTCCTGGAGAACCGCGCCCCCGACTTCCGCGGCCGCTGAGGGGGCCGCGGGCCCGTCAGGGCACCGGCAGGGTGATCGTCCGCTGGAGGCGGGCGGCGGTCGCCTTCATCCGGTCGGCGGCGCGCTCGATCTTGGGCAGCTTCGCGGGGCGGCAGGAGAGCGCGAGGGCCGCGCGGACGGTGCCGGTCGCGTCGGTGACCGGGACCGCGACGCACCCGGTGCCGAGCGCGTACTCCTCGCGGTCGATGGACAGGCCGGTGGACGAGCGCAGCGTGCGGAGCAGCCGGTGCGGCTCGGTGATCGTGTAAGGGGTGAGGTCGGCGAGCCGGTGCCGGTCGAGGTAGTCGCGGCGGCGGTCCTCGTCGAGCTGGGCGATCAGGCACTTGCCGAGCGCGGTGGCGTGCGGGGCCTCGTCGAAGCCCACCCAGACGTCGACGCGGGGCGTGCGGGGGCCGTCGACGATGTCGATGAGCCGGATCTCGCCGTCGACGTGCATGGCGAAGTACGCCGCGGCGCCGAGCTCGTCCCGCAGCGCGACGAGGGCGGGGCGGATGCGGGCGAGGAGCTGCTGCGCCCGGCTCTTGCCGTGCAGGCTCGCGACGCGCTCGCCCAGCACCCAGACGCCGTCCGACAGCCGGGTGGCGTAGCCCTCGTGCGCGAGGGTGCGCAGCAGGTGGTAGGTGGTGGCGAGGGGCAGACCGGCCTCGCGGGCGAGCTGCTTGGCGGGCGCCCCGCCGGGGTGCGACGACACCGCCTCCATCAGATGCAGAGCACGCTGCACCGAGGCGATGAGTGTGGGTCCGCGTGTCTCGTCCATCACGCAAAGCGAACCCTGCCCGCCGAGGCCGGTCAAGGGCTTTGCCGAGACCCGTCAAGGAAGATCGCGCGGCGCCGCGCCGAGGGCCGCGGCGACCTGCGGAAAGGGAGTACTCCGGCCGGATCCGGGGAGTGAGCACCCAAGGGGACGGACGGGTCAGGTCGAGGAGCCGGCATGAGTCAGCCGATGCGCACGGACGAGCACGTCGACGAGCGGACCGCGCGGAAGGCGGCGGAGGAGGCGCGGGAGGCGGAATGGCGGCTGCCGAGCTTCGGCAGGCGGCTGTTCCTCGGCGAGTTCCGGCTCGACCTCGTGCATCCGCATCCGCGTCCCGGCGCGGACGACAGGGCGCGGGGCGACGCGTTCCTGGCGAAGCTCACGGAGTTCTGCGCGAACGAGGTCGATCCGGCGCGGATCGAGCGGGACGCCCGCATCCCGGACGAGACGCTGCGGGGCCTGCGCGACCTCGGGGCGTTCGGGATGAAGGTCCCCGAGCGGTACGGCGGGCTCGGGCTCGGCCAGTTCCACTACGGGCGCGCGCTGATGGTCGCGGGGTCGGTGAGCCCGGCGATCGGGGCGCTGCTGTCGGCGCACCAGTCGATCGGCGTCCCGCAGCCGGTGGCGATGTTCGGGACGGACGAGCAGAAGGAGGCGTGGCTGCCGCGCTGCGCGACGCGGATCACGGCGTTCCTGCTGACCGAGCCCGACGTCGGCTCGGACCCGGCGCGGCTGCGGGCGACGGCCGTCCCGGACGGGGACGACTACGTCCTCAACGGCGTGAAGCTGTGGACGACGAACGGCGTCGTGGCGGACCTCGTCGTGGTGATGGCGCGGGTCCCGGAGTCGGACGGGCACCGGGGCGGGATCTCCGCGTTCGTCGTCGACATGGACACTCCCGGCATCACGGTCGAGAACCGGAACGCGTTCATGGGGCTGCGCGGCATCGAGAACGGCGTGACGCGCTTCCACGACGTGCGCGTCCCGAAGGCGAACATGATCGGGAAGGAGGGCGCCGGGCTGAAGATCGCGCTGGCGACCCTCAACACCGGACGGCTGTCGCTGCCGGCGATGTGCGCGGCGAACGGCAAGTGGGCGGTGAAGATCGCCCGGGAGTGGTCGGCGGAGCGGGTGCAGTGGGGCCGCCCGGTGGGGCGGCACGAGGCGGTCGCCCGCAAGGTGGCGTTCATCGCGGCGACGGCGTACGCGATGGAGGCCGTGCACGACCTGTCGGCCCGGCTGGCGGACGACGCGCGCAACGACATCCGGATCGAGGCGGCGCTCGCGAAGCTGTGGTCGTCGGAGATGGCGTGCCGGGTGGCGGACGAGCTGGTGCAGGTGCGCGGCGGCCGCGGCTACGAGACGGCCGCGTCGCTCGCGGCGCGCGGCGAGCGGGGCGTCCCGGCCGAGCAGATGCTCCGCGACGTGCGCATCAACCGGATCTTCGAGGGCTCCAGCGAGATCATGCACCTGCTGATCGCGCGGGAGGCGGTCGACGCGCACCTGTCGGTGGCCGGCGACATCATCGACCCCGACGCGTCGGCGGGGGACAAGGCGCGGGCGGCGGCGCGGGCCGGCGGGTTCTACGCGCGCTGGCTGCCGACGCTCGTCACGGGCCCGGGGCGGCGGCCCGGCTCGTACGCGGAGTTCGGCCCGCTCGCCAAGCACCTGCGGTACGTGGAGCGCGCGTCCCGCAAGCTGGCCCGGTCGGTCTTCTACGCGGCGGGCCGGTGGCAGGGCGGCCTGGAACGCAAGCAGGGCTTCCTCGGGCGAATGGTCGACATCGGCGCCGAACTGTACGCGATGAGCGCCGTCTGTGTGCGCGCGCACGCCGACGCGTCCGGCAAGGGGCCGCTGCAGGACGGCGGCGCGAACGCGAACGGGCGCGGCCCCGGCAAGTCGGCGCTCCTGCTCGCGGACGCCTTCTGCAAGCAGTCCCGGGTGCGGGTGGAGGGGCTGTTCGACGGATTGTGGCGCAACACGGACGCACCGGACGTGCGGCTCGCGCGGGCCGTGCTCGACGGCGCGTTCACGTGGGTCGAGGAAGGCGTCCTCGACCCGTCCATCCCGGGGCCGTGGATCGCCCCGTCCGAGCCGGGCCCCAGCGGCGCCGAGTCTGTCCACCGGCACGTCTAGGACGCGCGGCCACGCTTGGTGTCGATACACTGACCGGAATTCGCGCCCGAGATCAGGCCCTCCCGTTGCGGAGCAGGTCCCAGGATCCGGCGAAACGACAGCCGTTACGGCGAACGCACCCAGCGAGCGGGAAGTATGCAGCAACCTGGTCAGAAGAAGTCCATTGCCGGAACCCTCCTCAACCTGATCGGCAGCGGCCCGAAGCGGTCGCCCGCGGCGCCGCCGCCGGCACGGGACGGCGACGTCGTCCAGCCCGCCGCCGGCGAGGGGGCGCTGGAGAACCACCTCGGCGGGGATGAGGCCCGCAACTACCGCAAGTACGAGTACGACACCGTCGCGCCGCACGTGGGCCGCTCCATGCTGGAGGTGGGGTCCGGGCTCGGGCACTTCTCCGAGCAGTTCGCGGGCCGGCTCGACTACCTCGTCGTCAGCGACAACGACCCCTACTGCGTCGGTGAGCTGCGCAAGCGCTACGAGGGCAACGACGACGTCGAGGTCATCGACCTGGCGCTGCCGGCCGACATCGAGATCCGGCAGAAGGTCGACACCGTCGTGATGATGAACGTCCTGGAGCACATCAAGGACGACGTCCAGGCGCTGCGCGACCTCGCCGCCGTGACCCTCCCCGGCGGCCGGATCGTCATCTGGGTCCCCGGGTACATGCAGCTCTACGGCGACTTCGACCGCAAGGTCGGGCACGTCACCCGGTACACCCCGACGACGCTGGAGAAGTCGGTGCGCGAGGCGGGGCTCGTCCCCGAGGTCCTCAAGCCGATCAACTTCCTCGGCGGCATCGCCTGGTGGTTCGCGGTGCGGCGCGGCGGCGCCGGCTACCCCGACCCCCGGCTGGTGAAG
The DNA here is from genome assembly GCF_003947565.1 of Actinomadura sp. WAC 06369. Lineage (NCBI taxonomy): Bacteria > Bacillati > Actinomycetota > Actinomycetes > Streptosporangiales > Thermomonosporaceae > Actinomadura > Actinomadura sp. WAC 06369. Next base: position 9,101 of record NZ_QHJN01000077.1, read on the forward strand.
ATCTACGACCGGACGGTCGTGCCGTTCACCCGCACGATCGAGCGGTTCGTCAAGCCGCCGTTCGGGCAGACGGTGCTCTGCGTGGCGCGCGTCCCCGAGTAGCCGCCGCCCCCGAGAGCCGTCCCGGAGCCGTCACCGCGCCGCGCCGGCCTCCCGGAACAGGGAGAGCCGGTGCGCGGTCGCGGCGGCCTCGCCGCGGCTGGCGACGCCGAGCTTGCCGAGGATGTTCGAGACGTGCACGCTCGCCGTCTTCGCGGAGATGAACAGCGCCTCGGCGATGTCGCGGTTGCTGCGGCCCTCGGCGACGAGCCGCAGCACCTCGAACTCGCGGGGCGTCAGCCCGAGCGGCGCCGTCCCGGCGCGCTGCGGGCTCCGGGTGCGGCGCCGCAGGTCGGCGATGCGCCCGGCGAGCGCCTCGGCGCGCAGCCCGGCGGCGAGGTCCGCGGCCGTGCCCAGCCGGTCGGACGCCGCGTCGTGGTCGCCCGCGGACAGCGCGGCCTCGGCCGCCCGCAGCAGCGCGCCCGCGCGCGGGAACGGTTCGCCGATCCGCTCCCACGCGGCGGCGGCGCCGTCCCACGCGGCCGGATCGAGGACGCCGCGGGCGCGGGCCAGCTCGGCGTCGAACGTCAGCCGGTGCGCCTGCTGCAGCCGGCCGCGGACCGGCAGCGCCGCCGCGCGCTCCTCGATGCGCGCGAGGTCGCCGTCGGCGTCCGGGCCGGCCTCGGCGCAGGCGGTGGCGCCCAGCACCAGCACCGGCCACGCGTACCGCGCGTCGTCCGGCAGGCCCGGCCGCTCCAGCACCCCGCGGACGGCGTCCAGCGCGGCGGCCGGGTCGCCGTCGGCCAGCGCGAGCCGCGTCCGGAGCCGCTGGGTGGAGAAGTAGTCCTGTGTCTTCAGCCACGCCGCCTGCACGTTCACCACCTGGCTCGCGCGCTCCAGCAGCTCCCGCGCGTTCTCCGGCTCGCCGCGGAACAGCGCGATCTCGCCCGACATGACGAGCAGCCCCGTGCGGGTCGTGGCGGACGGCTCCTGCGCCATCGCCTGCTCCATCACGGTGACCGCCTCGTCCCACCGGCCGAGGGAGAGGAGCGGCTCCGCCTCGTTGATGCACAGGAACGTCCCGTCGGTGCGGGCGAGCCCGAACCGGCTGGCGGTCTCCTTCCCGAGCCGCGCGACCTCCGCGGCCTCCTCGTGCAGCCCGGCGCCCTCCAGGAAGTGCGACCGGAGCACCGCGTGCCGCATCAGCGCGGCGTGGTCGCCGCTGCGGGCCGTGACCTCGGCGATCTCGTCGAGCATCGAGCCGTCGCCGTAGTCGATGTCGGTGCAGAACAGCGTGCACAGCGCGTGCGACTCCGCCGCCGGGTCGCGCAGCTCCCGCGCGATCGCGTACGCCTCGGCCGCCGCGGCCCGCGATTCGTCGATGTTCGTCGTGAAGCGCATGTAGGTCGCGAGCGTGGACAGGACGCGGGCGCGCAGCACGGTGCGCCGGCCGGACCGCAGCGCCTCCGCGGCGGCCCGGACGTCCTCGATGAACCCGGTGCGGGCCGTCTGGTACCGCATCCGGCCCCGCAGCGCGAGCAGCTCCGCCCGCCGCTCCCGGACGTCCGGGTCGTCGTCCCCGTCGCCGATCTCGCGCAGCGCCGCGGACACCAGCTTGATGCCCTTCTCGTACTCGCCCGCCAGGTCGGCGGTCCGCGCGGCCGTCTCGAGGACCCGCACCAGGTCGGCGCCGATGCGCTCGGACGCGTCCGGGACCAGCTCCCACAGCTCCATCACGCGCGACAGCATCGCCAGGCACTCCGCGTACGCGAGCGCCTTGCGCGCGAACCCCGCCGCCCGCCACGACGCGACGAGCGCCCAGACGGCGTTGTGCGCGGACTTCCAGTGGTGGCTCAGCTCCACCCACAGCCGCCCGTCCGGCACCAGCGCCGGATCGTTCTCCAGCGCCTCCGCGTACCGGGTGTGCAGCCGCGTGTGCTCGCCGGGCAGCAGGTCGTCGTGGACGGCCTCGCGGATCAGCGCGTGCCGGAACGCGTAGCCGTCCCCGTCGACGACGAGGACGTTCGCGGCGACCGCCGGGCGCAGCGTGCGGGTCAGCGCGGCGTCGTCCAGCCCGGACACCGCCGCGAGCAGCGCGTGCTCGATGCGGGTGCCGCCGCCGCTGGCGTCCCGCAGCACCTCCTGCGTCTCCTCCGGCAGCCGCTGCACCCCCGCCAGCAGCAGGTCGCGCAGCGACTCGGGCAGCTCGGACGCCAGCGTGCCGTCGTCGTCGAGCAGCGCCTCGATGAACAGCGGGTTGCCCTCGCTGCGCTCGACGATCCGCTCCACCAGCCCCGCCGGCGGCTCGTCGCCCAGCAGCGCGGTGACCAGCGCGGCCGTCTCCGTGCGGGTCAGCCGCGCGGGGTCCAGCCGGCGCACCCGCTCGGCCCGCTCCAGTCCCGCGAGCAGCGTCCGCAGCGGGTGCCCGCGGGTCAGCGCGTCCGTCCGGTAGGTCACCACGATGAGGACGGGCGCGGTGCCGAGGTTGCGGGTCAGGAAGGCGAGCAGGTCGCGGGTGGAACGGTCCGCCCAGTGGGCGTCCTCGATGACGAGCACGACCGGGGTGCGCTCCGCGAGCCGCTCCAGCAGCGTCAGCACCAGCTCGAACAGCCGGGCCCGCTCCTCGCCGGACGCCTCGTCCCGCTCGGGCTCGCCGAACTCGGGCAGCAGCCGGGCCAGCGCGCCGGTGTCGCCGCGCGGCACCAGCCCCGCGACCCCGTCGATGCCGATGTCGCGGACGAGCCCGCGCAGCACGGTGGTGAACGGCGCGAACGGCAGGCCGTCCGAGCCCAGCTCCAGGCACCCGCCGACCAGCACCCGCGCCCGGTCGGCCACGCACCCGGCGAACTCCCGGATCAGCCGCGTCTTGCCGAGGCCGGCCTCCCCGCCGACGAGCACCGCCCCGGGCGCCGTGGCGAGAGCGTCCTCCAGCCGGCGCAACTCGTCCGTCCGCCCGACCAGGACCGGGCTCATCGCGCGCGTGCTCACGCGCTCCAGCATGCCAAACACATCGGACGAATCCGTACGGATTTCACTTCGTGAGACGCCAGCCCTCGCCGCGGTGCTCGTCCAGTTCCGGAACCCGTCCCGGCGGCGGGCCCGCGTGGTTCGCCGTCCGGACCGGCCCGTCCCCGATCCCGCGGGCCCGGAAGTGCTCGTGCGCGAGCATCTCGGCGCGGGTGAGGACGGGCGCGACCGGCGCGCCCTCCGCCGACAGCCGCGCCACCGCCTCGTCCCGCGTGAGTCCCGCGACGGCGTCCGCGACCGCCCCGTCGAGCTCCTCCAGCCGCTCGAACCGCTGCAGGAACGGGACGTCCGCGTGCCGTTCGAGCCCGAGGGCCCGGCACGTCGCGGCCCACAGGCGGTCCTCGGAGACGACGCCGAGCGTGATCGTCCGCCCGTCCTTGGTGGGGTAGACGCCGTAGCCCGGGACGGGCGCGTCGGCGCCGGACATGTCGGGCGACGTCTCGACCCAGTCGGCGAGCACGTCGGCCATCCCGAGGTCGATCCGCTCGCCGACGCCGGTCTCCCGCGCCTTCAGCACGGCGGCGGTGACCGCGAACGCCGCCATCGTCGCGGCGGCCATGTCGGCGACGGCCAGTTCGGCGCCCGCCGACGTCGCGTCCCGCGCCAGCGCCCCCGCGTAGGCGCGGTAGTTGACGTCGTGCCCCGGCACGTCGGCCAGCGGGCCCTCCGCCCCGTACCCGGAGACCGAGCAGTACACGAGCGCGGGCGCGGCCTCCCGCAGCCGCGCGTACCCGACGCCGAGCCGGTCGGCGACGCCCGGCCGGAACCCCTCGACGAACACTTCCGCGTCCCGCGCGAGCTCCAGGCACCGCGCCAGCCCGCCCGCGCTCTTCAGGTCCAGCTCGACGCTCCGCTTGTGCCGGTTCAGGACGTCGAAGTGGTCGCGGAACGCGCGCATCGGCTCCCCGCCCGGGGGCTCGACCTTGACGACGTCCGCGCCGAGCCGTCCGAGGAGCTGCGTCGCGTACGGCCCCGGCCGCCACATCGACAGATCCAGCACCCGCAGGCCGTCCAGCAGTCCCATGCCCCGCAGCATACGCAAGCGGGCGCTTGTTCGGTATCAGCGGCCGGGCGGCCCGCCGAACCGGCTGCGGACCAGCCGGGGCCAGGAGGAGGGGCGGCGCAGGCCGGTGAGCAGCACGGGAAGCGGGTCCGAGAACGACCGGCGCGCCCGGATCGTCCCGCCGGCGACGGTGAACCGGTCGCACACCGCGAACTCGACCGGCCCGCGCCCGAGGGACGCCCGGCACAGCGACTCGATGTAGACGGTGTCGTCCGCGACCGCCTCCCGGACGACGGTGAGGCGCAGGTCGGGGAAGAGGGCGAAGAGCCGCCGGAACATGCCCTCGACCTCGGCGGGGCCGCGCGCGTCCGCGAACATCGGCTGGACGAACGTCGCCTCGGCGTGCACGAGCGGGCGGAAGTGGTCGAGGAAGCCCTCCGGCTTCGGCAGCGCCCACCCGGCGGCGAAGACCGCGGGAAAGTCGCCGGGCGTCACCGGGCGCCCGCCGGGAAGCCGCCGGGCCGGTCCGGACGGTCGGTGACGCTCCCCGGATTTCTGACTGCTGGTCGAAAACTGACTCATAGTCGGAAACTGTATCTTGGTGGGCATGACCGTCAAGAGCCGGCGGGCGGAGAACCGCGAACTCACCAGGAACGCGGTGCTGAACGCCGCCGCGCGGCTGTTCGCCGACCGGGGCTTCACGGCCGCCACGATCGACGACGTCGCCCGCGCCGCCCGCGTCGCCAAGGGCTCGGTCTACTACCACTTCACCGACAAGGCGCACCTGTTCGAGGCCGTCTTCCGCGACCGCCAGGAGCGCCTCGTGCGGGACGTCACGGCGGCGGCCGTGCGGCACCCGGACCCGTGGCCGCGCCTGACCGCCGCGCTGGACGCCTACCTCGACGGAACCGTCACCGACGCCGCGCACCGCTCCCTGCTCCAGCAGGCGCCCGCGGCCCTGGGCGCCGACCGCTGCCGCCGCCTGGACGAGGAGATGGGCCTGCCCGCCCTCCAGACCCTCCTCGACGACCTCGCCGCCGCCGGCGAACTCGTCCCCGCCCCCACCCCGATGCTCACCCGCCTCCTGTTCAGCGCCCTCTGCGAGGCCGCCATGGCCGCGGGCGCCGCACCGGACGCCGTCCAGGCCCGCGCCGAGGCCGGCGCGGCCCTCGCCGCGATCACGGCCGGCCTGCACCGCACCCCCGCTCCGTAGCGCCGGACGCCGGGTCCGCGAGTCGTACAGACGCGGGCGTTCGCCAGATAGGGGAAAGCCCTTCTCCGGCGTGGGGCGGGCGCACTAGGTTCGTGATCGTGAGCTGGGACGGCGAAGGCGTGCTGGCGGGCCGGTACCGGAGGCTGGACCGCATCGGGCGCGGCGGCATGGGCTCGGTGTGGCGCGCGCACGACATCGACCTCGACCGGGAGGTCGCGGTCAAGGAACTGTGGGTGCCCGAGCAGGTCGGCGAGCAGGAACGGGCCGTCTGGTACGCGCGGATGGAGCGGGAGGCGCGGGCCGCCGCCCGGCTGCGGCATCCGGGCATCGTCACGGTGTACGACCGGGTGCGGGGCGACGACGGCCGCCCGTGGATCGTCATGGAGCTGGTGCGCGGCCGTTCACTGGACCGGGTGCTCGCCGAGGACGGCGCCCTGCCCGTCCAGCGGGTCGCCGAGATCGGGCTGGCGATGCTGGACGCCCTGACGGCGGCCCACGCGAAGGGCGTCGTCCACCGCGACGTGAAACCGGCCAACGTGCTGCTGGAGGGCGAGCGCGTCCTGCTCACCGACTTCGGTATCGCGGCGGTCGAGGGCGACGCCACCCTCACCCGCACGGGCGCGATCCTGGGGACGCCCGCGTACATGTCCCCGGAGCAGGTCGAGGGCGGGGACGTCGCCCCCGCGTCGGACCTGTGGTCGCTCGGCGCCACCCTGTACGCGGCCGTGGGTGGGTGCGGTGGCGCTGATGTTCGCGTTCGCGGGCCTGAACCGGCTGCTGGAGGCGCGCATCCCGGTCATGGGCGCGCGTCACATGATGTTCAGGGCGATCGTGATCGTCGAGAGCCTGGCCATGCTGGCGTGGCCGGGGCTGCTCCTCACCGCGACGGGCACGGCACTCCATCCCTCCCACGACCAGACGGCCGACTCGCTCTTCGGGGGCTCGCTCGCGATCGTGTACCTGGTCTTCGTCCTCTCCCAGCGGAACGCGGGGGCGAACCCGGACCGGTGACCCGCACCCGGCTGTCGGGCGACCATGGGCCTATGGCAAACGTCCACTCCGTGTTGGCGGACGACACCGGCCCGTGCGAGGTCGTGGTGCGGGTGGCGCACGCCCGGCTGCGCCCGTACGTCGTCGGGTACTCGGGGTTCCGCGCGGCCGCGCCGCCGGGGCCGCTGCGGCGGCGGGTGCTGCCGCTCAACCTCGCCGCACTGATCATCGACTTCGACGGCCCGTGCTCGGCGGTCACCGGCCCGCGCGGGACGCCGCTGGTGTCGGGCGCGGCGGCGTGGCGGCGCGGGGTGACGGTCGGGCTCACCCCGGCGGGCGTCGCGGCGCTGTGCGACCTCCCGATCCGCGACCTGGTGGGGACGGTCGCCGCGCCCGCCGACGTGTTCGGCCCCCGGGTGTCGCGGCTCGCGGACCGGCTCGCGGAGGCGCCCGGGTGGGACGCGCGGTTCGACGTCCTCGACGAGCGGCTGGCGGCGTGGCTCGCGCCGTCGCGGGCCCGGCCGGACGAGCTCGTCCTGCGGGCGTGGTGGCGGCTGCAGGCGCACGCCGGGACGGTGGGCGGGACGGCGCGCGAGCTGGGTGTCGGCCTCCGGCACCTCCAGGCGGGCTTCCGGCGGCACATCGGGGTGCCGCCGAAGACGGTCGCGCGCATCGGCCGGTTCCAGCGCGCCGTGCAGGTGCTCGGCGACCCGGCGGCCGCGGTCGCGTGCGGGTACGCCGACCAGCCGCACTTCAGCCGGGACGTGCGGGCGATGAGCGGGCTCACGCCGACCGAACTGTTCGCGTTCGTTCAAGACGGGCGGGCGTCCGCGGGCTAGCGTCCGGGCCGTGATGCTCAAGGACAGGACGCTCAAGGACAGGACGGCCCTCGTCACCGGGGGTTCGCGCGGCATCGGCCGGGCCGTCGTCGCGCGCCTCGCGGCGGACGGCGCGCGCGTGGTGTTCGGCTACCGGGAGGACGAGGAGGCCGCGGCGGCGCTCGTCCGGCAGCTCGGCGGGCGGGCCGTCGCGGTGCGCGCCGACCAGGAGGACCCCGGGACGATCGACGCGCTGTTCGAGCCGGTCGGGGAGCGGCTCGACATCCTCGTGAACAACGCGGCGATCAATCCGCACCGGCCGATCGCCGAGACGTCCGGCGCGGATTTCGACCGCGTCATGACGGTGAACGCCAAGTACCCGCTGCTCGCCATGCGGCGCGCCGAACCGCTGATGCCGGACGGGGGCCGGATCGTCAACGTGTCGACGCTCAACACGGTGGTGCCCGCGCCCGGGCACGCCCTGTACTCGGCGAGCAAGGCGGCGCTGGAGCAGCTCACGGCCGTCGCCGCCCGCGAGTTCGGCCCGCGCGGCATCACCGTGAACGCGGTCTCGCCCGGCACGACCGACACCGACCTGTTCCGGGAGACGAACCCGCAAGGCACCACCGAGCAGGTCGCGGCGTTCACCGCGCTCGGCCGCATCGGACGTCCGGACGACATCGCGAACGTCGTCGCGTTCCTCGCGGGCCCGGACGCCGCCTGGATCACCGGCCAGAACCTGCGCGCGACCGGCGGCCTGCTGGTCTGAAAGGGCGGCCGTGGTCCCCCGATCGACCACGGCCACCATGTCGTTCGATGTCCGGACGGGCCCGCCGGGTTCGCGTCCGCGCGATATTTCTGCGTTCGCGCGGCGGAGTCCACTGGGACGGGCGGGGCGTGCGGGGCCTGTCAAGGGCTCGGGTAAGTTCATCGCGTGGGGATCGGTCGGCCTACGGTGGCGCAGCTCAGGGCGTTTGTGGCGCTTGCCGAGCATCTGCATTTCCGGGATGCGGCGGCGGCATTGCGGATGAGTCAGCCCGCGCTGTCGGGGGCGGTGGCCGCGCTGGAGGAGACGCTCGGCACCCGGTTGGTGGAGCGGACGACGCGGAAGGTGATGCTGACGCCCGCGGGGGAGCGGGTCGCGCGGCGCGCCGAGTTCGTGCTCGCGGAGCTGGACCGGCTGGTCGAGGACGTCAAGGCGGTGCGGGGGCCGCTGGTCGGGCCGCTGCGGGTCGGGGTCATCCCGACCGTCGCCCCCTACCTGCTGCCCGTGGTGCTGCCTCGGCTGGCGAAGGACTTCCCCGAGCTGGAGCTGTCGGTGCACGAGGAGCAGACCGACCAGATCGTGGCGGAGCTGCTGGCGGGACGGCTCGACGTGGTGGTGATGGCGCTGCCGTCGCCGGTGGCGGGGGTGCGCGAGGTTCCGCTGTACGACGAGGACTTCGTGCTCGTCGCCCCCGTGTCGCAGGACGTCGAAGCGCCGAGCGAGGGCGTCGCGCGGGAGATCCTGGGCGAGCTGGACGTGCTGCTGCTCAACGAGGGGCACTGCCTGCGGGACCAGGCGATGGACGTCTGCCGGGAGGTCGGGGCGCGGGCCGTGGCGGCCACGTACGCGACGAGCCTGGCCACGCTGGTGCAGCTCGTGTCGGGCGGGCTGGGCGTGACGCTGGTGCCGGAGTCGGCGCTGCCGGTGGAGACGCGGCGGGCACCGAACCTGGCGCTGCACCGGTTCCGGGACCCGGCGCCGTTCCGGCGGATCGGGCTGGGGTACCGGGCGACGTCGCCGCGGGCGGCGGAGTTCGAGGCGCTCGCGGAGAGCGTGCGGGCGGCGATCGAGGACGGTACGCCCGGGTTCCGGACGTCCGGCTGATCGCCGGGCGAGGGTCACGGGTTCGCCAAGGACGGGCCAGGTCGGGTCAAGTCTGCGTCAGGTGACGGCCTTGTGATGGCGATGCGTGTTCGGTTCGTCGCGTCCCGTCACCATCCTCGGTGAGGCGAGGTTTCCCGCTGGCTGCCCCGCGCATCCCGACCTGGAGGCCGCATGTCCCCGAAGTTGAGCGTCGTCGTCCCGTTCCACAACACCGAGGAGTACCTGCGGGAGTGCCTGGAGTCGCTGGCCGGGCAGTCGTTCCGCGACCTCGAAGTGATCATGGTGGACGACGGGTCCACCGACAACGGCGCGGTGATCGCCAAGGAGATGTGCGAGCGGGACGGGCGGTTCCGGCTGGTCGCGCGCGAGCAGGAGGGCCCGGGGCCCGCGCGGAACGCGGGCGTCCGGCAGGCGAAGGGGAAGTACCTCGCGTTCGCCGACGCCGACGACGTCGTCGCGCCGGACGCGTACCTGCGGCTGGTCGGGGCGCTGGAGCGGTCGGGGTCGGACCTGGCGTGCGGGAACGTCGAGAGGACGGACGGGGAGCGCACGTGGCGGTCGGTATTGCACGACGGCGTGTTCGCGGAGCGGAAGCTGTCGACGCACGTGTCCGCCCGGCCGCTTCTGATCCGCGACCGGACGCCCTGGAACAAGGTGTACCGGCGCGAGTTCTGGGATGGCGCCGCCCTTGAGTTTCCTGAAGGTTTCTACGAGGATCCGCCTGTGACGGTCCGGGCGCACGCCCTGGCCAAGGCCGTTGACGTTCTCCCGGACACCGTTTACCTGTGGCGTAAGCGGCAGGGCTCCATCACCGAGGACCGTTACGACTGGGACAACATCTCCCAGCGGATGCGGTCCGCGCGGTCGCTGCGGGACGGCCTCGCTTCGTGCGCGCCGCAGCTCCTCAACGCCTACGACGAGCACGCGCTGGTCGACGTCGAGTTGCGGGTGCTGTTCGAGGCCCTCCCCAAGACGGACGACGACCGCCGCGCGGAGCTCGTCGAGATGGGCGGCGCGCTGGCCGAGCGGATCGCGCCGAAGGTGCTGAAGCGGCTCCCGGCGATGTCGCGGCTGCAACTGCACCTGCTGGCGCACCGGATGCTGCCGGAGCTGGAGGAGGTGCTGCGCTTCGTCGCGCTCGGCGGGCCGGGGAGCGCGCCGCGGGTGCGGCGGGGGCTGCGGCACCGGTGGTTCGCCGAGTACCCGTTCTTCGAGGACGAGGCGCGGGGCCTGCCCGCGCACCTGTACGACGTCACCGACGAGCTGGCGCCCGTCGCCGCGATCGACCGCGCGACGTGGGTCGACGGGCGGCTCCGGCTGGAGGGGCACGCGTTCATCCGGCACCTGGACTCCTCGACCGTGGAGGGCTCGCGGATCCGGCTGTGGCTGCTCGCCGCGAACCGGCGCGGGCTGCTGAAGGTCCCGGTCCGGCGGGTGCGGCGCCCGGACGTGACGGCGCGGTCGCGGGAGTCGGAGGTGTCCTACGACTGGTCCGGGTTCGTCGCCGAGATCGAGCCGTCCCAGCTGCGGATCTTCGGCCGGTGGCGCGACATCGACTGGATCCCGTGCGTGGAGATCGTCAGCCGGGGCGTCCGGCGGCGCCGCACGTTCGCGAACCCGGCGCAGACGCGGCGGCTGTGGCCGGACGACCTGGAGTGCGTGCCCGGCGTGCGGGTGCAGGGCGTCGCGGGCAAGCACCGGTTCGTCGTCCAGGTGCGGCGGACGCCCGCGGCGATCACCGGGTGCCGCGCGGCGGGCGGCGAACTGGTGCTGGACGGCTGGAGCCACGAGCCGTTCGGCGAGGACGCGCGGGTCACCGCGACCGCGAGGGGCACCCGGGAGACGGTGGCGGGCGTGCTGGACGCCGGGCGGGACGGCCGCGGGTTCCGCGTCCGGCTGCCGATCGGCGAGCTCGCCGGACGCCCGGGGGACTGGGACGTCGCGCTGCCGGGCGGCGCCCGGCCGCACGTCACGCGGCAGGCGGCGGGCGCGGCGTTCGGGGTGCCGGGCGGCGAGCTGGAGATCGCGCGGACGCGGCGGAGCGCGCTGCGGATCGTGGTCCGCGAACCGGTGCCGGTGGTCGAGCGGGTGACGTGGGCGCCCGACGGCGTCGTCACCCTGCACGGCGGCTGCCCGGACCCGGCGGGCCGCGCGGACGCGCTGGTGCTGCGGCGGCGGCGGTCGTGCGAGGAGCACCGGGTGCCGCTGCGCTGGGAGGACGGCCGGTTCACCGCGTCGTTCGCGCCGGCCCGGATGCCGCTGCTGGGGCTGTCGCGCCCGCTGGTCCCGGGGCGCTGGGACGTCCTCGTGGAGGCCGGCGACGGCGAACGGGCCGTGGTCGTCCGCCGGCACGCCCTGCGCGACCTGCCCGACCCGCACGAGACGGGCCTGCACCGGGTGACCGTCCGCGCGGTCAGGACCGACCGGCTGCAGTTCCGCGTGGAGACCGCGCTGGACGAGGACGAGCGCGGCGAGTACGCGCAGCGGCGGTTGCGGTCCGGGCACTACCGCCGCCACCTGAACCTGCCCGCGCGGGAGCTCGCGGTGTTCGACGCCTACCGGGGACGCCAGTACTCCTGCAATCCGCGCGGCATCTACGACGAGCTGCGCCGCAGGGGCACCGACGTCGAGTGCGTCTGGGTGACGGCGAACGGCCAGTTCGGACGGCCCCCGGGTGCGCGCGTCGTCCTGTCGGGGACACGCGAGTACTACGAGGCGCTGGCGCGCGCGCGGTACATCTTCGGGAACTGGTCCCAGCAGCCGTGGTTCGTCAAGCGCGAGGACCAGACGTACGTGCAGTGCTGGCACGGCACGCCGCTGAAGAAACTGGGTTACGACGTCAAGGAGATGCCGTTCAAGCGGACCGAGGGCGTCGACTGGATGGAGCACGACGTCCCGCGCTGGGATCTGCTGCTGTCGCAGAACGAGTTCTCCGTGCCGCTGTTCCGGCGCGCGTTCGGGTACGACGGCGAGGTCCTGGAAAGCGGCTATCCGCGCAACGACATCCTGAGCAGCCCGCACCGGGACGACATCGCGGCGGCCGTCCGGCGCCGGCTCGGCATCCCGAAGGGCAAGCGCGTCGTCCTGTACGCGCCGACCTGGCGGGACGACTTCCACCTCGCCGTCGGCAAGCGCGCGTTCCGCCTGGAGTTCGACGTGGACCGCTTCCGGCGGGCCCTGGGGCGCGACCACGTGCTGCTGCTCCGCACCCACTACCTGGTGACGGACCGCCCGAAGTGGACGCCGGGCGACTGCGTCATCGACGTCTCGGTGTACCCGGACATCTCCGAGCTGTACCTGATCAGCGACGTCCTCGTCACCGACTACTCGTCGTCCATGTTCGACTTCGCCGTCACCGGCCGCCCGATGGCGTTCTTCACCTACGACCTGGAGCGGTACCGCGACCACGTGCGCGGCTTCTACTTCGACTTCGAGGCGGAGGCCCCCGGGCCGCTGCTGCCCACCGCGCAGGACGTCGTGGACGCCCTCGGCGAGCCGGCCGCGCTGGACGCCGGGTACCGGGCCGCCCGCGCCGCGTTCGCCGCCCGGTACTGCCCGCACGACGACGGCCGCGCCGCCTCCCGGGTCCTCGACCGCGTCCTCAGCAAGCCCGCCCACTGAACCACCGACCGGGAGCGATCCGTGTCCCCTGAGACCAACCCCGCAGCCGGCCCGAGCACCGACGCCGCGGCCGCCCCGCAGGACGCCGCGAACGACGCCGCGCAGGACGTCGCGCAGGACGCCGCGAAGACCGCCGCGAAGGACGTCGTGCTGAGTGTCGTCGTGCCGTTCAAGGACGTCGGCGGGTACCTCGCCGAGTGCCTGGAGTCGATCGCCGGGCAGACGCTCCGCGACCTGGAGGTCGTCATGGTCGACGACGGGTCGGCGGACGGCGGCGCCGGCACCGCCGCGGACTTCGCCGCCCGCGACGACCGGTTCGTCCTCGTGCGGGGTGAGGGCGAGGGCCCGGGGCCCGCGCGCAACCTCGGCGCGGAGCACGCGACCGGACGGTACCTCGCGTTCGTCGACGGGGACGACGCGGTCCCGCCGTACGCGTACGAGCTGCTGGTCGGGTCGCTGGAGTCGACGGGTTCGGACATCGCGGGCGGGAACCTGCAGCGGCTCGACGGCGAGCGCGTCGAGCCGTCCCGCCCCCACGCGGACGTGTACGCGGAGGCGGTCCGGGCGACGCACGTGTCGCGGCGGCCCGAGCTGCTGCGGGACCGGACGATCGGCAACAAGGTGTTCCGGCGGTCGTTCTGGGACGCGAACCGGTTCCGGTTCCCGCCGGGCCTGTTCGAGGACCTGCCGGTCGCGATGGCGACGCAGGCGCTGGCGTCCGCGGTGGACGTCCTCGACGCGACCGTGTACTTCTGGCGGCGCCGCCCCGGCTCGCTCACCGACCGCGCCGCCGACCCGGCGCTGCTCAACGACCGGCACGCGTCCCTCGACATCGTGCAGCGGCTGTTCGCCGAGCACGCGCCCGGCCTGCTGCCCGCGTTCCACGCGCAGATCCTCGACGTCGACATGCACGCGTTCGTCCGGGCCCTGCCCGCCGCGCCGCCCCAGGAGCGGGAGCGGCTCGTCGACCTGGGCGCGCGGCTCGTGGCGGAGGCCGGCCCGGCGGCCGTCGAGGGCCTGGCGGCGATCCGCCGCCTCGAACTGCACCTGCTGCGCGAGCGGATGCCGCGGGAGCTGCTGGAGGTGCTCGCGTTCCAGGAGGGCGGCCTCGCGGACGTCCCGGTGGAGGCGCGCGGCCGGTTCCGGCCCCGCTGGTACGCGCGGTACCCGTTCTTCGGCGACCCGGACCGCGCGATCCCCGACGAGGTGTACGACGTCACCGACGAGGTCGAGCTGCGCGCGGACGTCGACCGGGTCGCGTGGGACGGCGACACGCTGATCGTCGAGGGCTGGGCGCACTTCGACCGGCTGGAGGTGTCGGACGTCCGCGACTCCCGCATCCGGGTGTGGATGCGCAACGTGAAGACCGGACGGGAGGTGGGGCTCCCCGTCGAGCGGGTGCGGCGCCCGGAGGCGACGGCGCGGTCCGGGCAGTCGCGGGTGTGCGTCGACTGGGCGGGGTTCGCGGTGCGGATCGAGCCCGAGTACCTGCTGGACGGGGACGAGTGGCGCTCGGGCACCTGGGAGCTGTTCGCGGAGGTCGCGACCGCGGGACGCCGCGCGGTGCAGCGCCTCGACGCGGTGGAGCCGGCGGTGCGGTGGACGGCGGCGCGGCAGGTGGACGAGCTGGTCGCGGTGCAGCCCGCGGGGGACGACGGCGGGTTCGTCGTGCACGTGAAGCGGTCCAAGGCGGTCGTGACCGAGTACCGGCGGTCCGGGGACACGCTGCTGCTCACCGGCTGGACGAAGCGGGCGCTCGGGACGAACGCGTCCGTCGTCGCGTTCCGCCGGCACGGCGGCGCGGAGGTCCGCGGCGAGGTGACGCTGCGCCCGGCGGCCGTCCTGCAGACGGTCGAGGGCACCGGCTTCGGGTTCACCGCGACGCTGCCGCTCGCCGACCTGATGCCCGCCGACGCGCCCGCCCGCCCGTACCGGGCGCACCTGCGCGACGTCCTCGACTGGGACGTCCGGCTGACGGGGGAGGGCGGCCCGCTGCGCCTCACCGTCGCGCCCGCCCTCACCGAGGCCAGGTTCCTGTGGCGGGAACGCGAGTACGTCCTCACCCGGACGTCGTTCGGGAACCTGCGGGGCATCGAGCGGACCCCGCGCCCGGTCGTCACGGCGGCCCGCTGGGACGGGTCGGGGCACCTGGCGCTCGCCGGCGAGTTCGCCGACCCGCAGGACCCGCCCGCGCACTTCCTCGTCCGCCGCCCGGAGACCGGGGAGACCCACCGGATCCCGGTGACCTGGGACGGGAGCCGGTTCGTCGCGACGTTCTCGCCCGCCGAGACCGCCGCGTTCGGCCGTGACGTCCCGCTGGCCGCCGGGACGTGGGAGGTGCTCGCGCCGACCCGCGCCGGGGACGTCGCCGTCGTCGCCGAGCGCTCCGCCGTCCCGTCCCTGCCCGGCCGGCACGCCGTCGGCGGGCGGGAGTACGAGCTCGGCGTGGAGCAGACGGACGCGCTGCGGCTCCGCACCCGGCCCGCCCTCGCCGACGACGAGCGCGGCGGTTACGCGCAGCGCGTGCTGCGGTCCCGCGACTACCCGGTCTACCTGCGCAGCCCGCTCGCGGACGTCGCCGTGTTCGACGGCTACGCGGGCTCGTCGTACAGCTGCAACCCGCGGGCGATCTTCGAGGAGCTGACGCGGCGTCGGCCGGAGACGGAATGCGTGTGGGTGTCGCGCGACGGCCAGTTCACCGTCGACGGCGAGGCCCGGATCGTCCAGTACGGCAGCCGCGAGCATTACCGGCTCCTCGCGCGCGCACGGTACATCGTCACGAACTACGGTGTGCCCCGCTGGTTCACGAAGCGTCCAGGGCAGACGTACCTGCAGACGTGGCACGGCACCCCGTTCAAGCGCCTCGGGTACGACCTGACGGAGATGCCGTACCAGCGCGCGGAGAAGCACGACTGGATGGAGCACGAGGTCCCGCACTGGGACTTCCTCCTGTCGCCCAGCCCCTACGCCACGCAGATCATGCGGCGGGCGTTCCGGTACGGCGGCGAGATCCTCGAGACCGGGTTCCCGCGCAACGACATCCTCAGCTCACCGGACACCGACGCGCTCGGTACGCACGTCCGCAAAGAACTGGGCATTCCGGAGGGCAAGAAGGTCGTCCTTTACGCCCCCACATGGCGGGACGACCAGACCTACACGCGCGGGCGCCGCGGCTTCCGCATGGAACTCGACGTCGAGACCATGCGCAAGGTCCTCGGCGACGACCACGTCCTCCTGGTGCGCACGCACCACCTCGTGACCGACCGGCACCTGCCCCCGTCCGACGACTTCGTCATGGACGTCTCCGGCTACCCCGACATCACCGACCTCTACATGGCCGCCGACGTCCTCGTCACCGACTACTCGTCCGCCGCGTTCGACTTCGCCGTCCTCGGCCGACCCATGGTCTTCTACGCCCACGACCTGGAGCGGTACCGCGACCACGTGCGCGGCTTCTACTTCGACCTGGAAGCGGAGGCGCCGGGCCCCGTCGTCGCCCGGACGGTCGACGTCGCCGAGGCCGTCCGCGCGGCCCGCGACAGCGAACCCGACCACGCCGACGCCTACGACCGGTTCTTCGTCACCTACTGCCCGCACGACGACGGCGGCGCCACCGGCCGCGTCCTCGACCGCGTCTTCACCGGCCTGCGGAGCTGACCCGGCGGGCCGCACCGCCCCGGCGGGTCAGCCGGGGCGGCGGGCCCGCGCGAACAGCCACGTCCCCGGCCACGACCGCACCGGCAGCCGCCGCTCCACCGCCGCCGACAGCCGCAGTGCCCCGTTGAGCGCCGGAGGCAGCGGCGCCAGGTCGTCCCGGCGCGACATCCGGTGCCGCAGCAGCCGCGGCACCGGCCGCACCAGCACGCCCCGGCTCCACACCCGCTCCACCACCAGCCCGGCGCCCTCCAGCAGCTCCACCAGCGCGCGCCGCCCGTACCGCCGGACCCGCCCGTCCGCGACGTCCCGCGCCGACCAGAGCGCCATGTCCGCCGCCGCCGACACCAGCGCCGTCCCGCCCGGCCGCAGGACGCGCGCGACCTCGGCCGCCGCCCGCGCGTCGTCCTCGATGAACTCCAGGACGTCCAGGACCAGCGCGAGGTCGAACCCGCCCCCGGGAAGTTGCAGGTAACGCGCGTCCCCCACGTACGCCTCGACGCCCTGCGCGCGCGCCGCCGCGACGGCGTCCGGGCTCAGGTCGACCGCCGTCGCGTACCAGCCGTGCTCGGCGAGCAGCCGCGCCGCCGCGCCCGTCCCGGCGCCGACGTCCACCGCCGCGCCGGGCGCGCTGAACCGCAGCAGCTCACCGGTCAGGACCGCGCGCCGCTCCCGATGCCACCAGTTGCCGTCCGCGAGGTCCGGGACCCGCTGAAGCCCGATCGTGTCCACGGGACCACCCGACGGCATCCCGCCGCCCGCGATCCACCCGCGCCGCCGTTCCCGTACGGATCGTTGGCGCGCTCTTGACCCGCGCTCAGCCCCGGCGGCGCCGCGTGAGGAACCGGAGGAGCAGCAGCACCGCGACGAGCGCGCCCACCGCCGGGACGGCCCGCTTGGCCAGCGACGGCCCGGCGACCTCCAGCAGGTCGATGGCGTCGTCGTCGAACCGGTTCGGCGCCGGCCGCACGGGCCGCCGCGCCGCGTCGTCCGCCCCGGCCGGCACGCCCGTCACCGGCCGCGCGACCTCCGCCCCGGCCACGGCCGGAGCCTCGGCGTCGGCGTCGGCCTTGGCGTTGGCGGCGGCCTGGGGGTCCGCGGGCGCTTCGGTGTCGGCGCTCGCCTCGGTCGCCGTCCCGGCGTCGGCGTCGGCCTTGGCGTTGGCGGCGGCCTGGGGGTCGACGGGCGCTTCGGTGTCGGCGTTGGCCTCGGTCGCCGTTCCCTCGCCAGTGTCGGTGTCGGCGCTCGCCTCGGACGTCGTCCCGGCGTCGGCCTTGGCATTCGCGGCGGCCTGAAGGTCTGCGGGTGCCTCGGTGTCGGTGCTCGCCTCGGCCGCCGTCTCGGTGTCGGCCGTGGCCTTGGCATCGGCGTCGGCCTTGGCGTTCGCGGCCGCTTGGAGGTCCGCGGGCGCGTCCGGCTCGGCGGGGGCGGTGGGGGACTCGATCTCGGTGGCGAGGTTCTTGGCGAACCGGTTGATGATCTTGGTGCCGACCTCGGCGAGGATGTTGCGGCCGAACTGGGCGGGGCGGCCCGTCACGTTGAGTTCGGTGCGGACGGCGACGTGGGTCGTGCCGTCGGACTCCCGCAGGGTCGCGCGCACGGTGGCGGCGGCCGTCCCGGAGCCGCGCGCCTCCTTCGCGGACGCCTCCAGCGCGACCTCGCGGGACGCCTCGTCCGCCGCGACGATCTTCACCGTGCCGCGGTAGGTGATGGTCATCGCGCCGACGCGCACCTTCATCCGGCCGCGGTACTCGTCGCCGTCGACCGCGTCGAGGGTGGCGCCCGGCATGCACGGGGCGATGCGCTCCACGTCGAGCAGGACCGACCAGGCTTGGTCCACCGGTACCGGCACGCTGAACTCGTGGTCGAGCTCCATAGATAATCGTCCTTATCGTCCGGAGATGTACCGGTGACCTTACGGCCGCGCCCCGGCCGCCCGCCAGTCGGGGCGGCCGGGGCGCGGCCGGGGGTCACACGGCGGCGGCCGCCGCGAGCGCGCGGGCGGTCAGGACCCGCGCCAGGTGCGCCCGGTACTCCGCCGAGCCGTGCAGGTCGCCGGGCGGGTCGATGCCGTCGGCGGCCGGTTCGGCCGCCGCGCGGAGCGCGTCCGCCGCGGCGGGACGGCCCGCGGCGGCGCGCTCGACGGCGGACGCCCGGACGGGCGCCGGGCCCACGTTGGTGAGCGCGACGCGCGCCTCCTCGACGGTGCCGTTCGCGCGCCGGACCGCGCACGCCACGCCGACGATCGCCCACGCCTGGGCCGTCCGGTGGAACTTCTCGTAGTGGACGCCCCAGCCGTCGCCGAGCTTGGGCACCCGGACGCCCGTGAGCAGTTCGTCGGGCTCCAGCGCGGACGTCATCCAGTCGACGAAGAACTCGGCCGCGGGGATCTCGCGCTCGCCGCGGGACGACCGGGCGAGCAGCACCGCGTCGAGCGCGAGCGCGACGGCGGGCAGGTCCCCGGCCGGGTCGGCGTGCGCGAGCGCGCCGCCGAACGTGCCGCGGTGGCGCACGGCCGGGTCCGCGACGGTCTCGGTGGCGCGGACGAGCAGCGGCGCGTGCGCGCGCACGAGCGGGTCGCGGATCACCTGGTGGTGGGTGGCCATCGCGCCGATGACCAGGGCGTTCCCGTCGTCGCGGATCTCCCGCAGGCCGTCGACGCGGTCGAGGTCGATCAGCGTCTCGGGGAACGCGAGCCGCATCCGCAGCAGCGGCATGAGGCTCTGCCCGCCGGCCAGCACCTTCGCGTCCTCGCCCGCGTCGGCGAGCGCCGCGACGGCGTCGCCGACCGTGGCCGGACGGGTGTAGCCGAAGCTCGCGGGGATCATCGGGCGCCTCCCTCGGTCGCGCGCAGCGCCCGCCAGACCCGTTCGGGCGTGCACGGCATCGGGACGTCCGACACGCCGAACGGGCGCAGCGCGTCCACGATCGCGTTGACGACCGCCGGGGTGGACGCGATCGTGCCCGCCTCCCCGACGCCCTTCACCCCGAGCGGGTTGGACGTCGCGGGCGTCTCGGTGCGGTCGGTGACGAACTCGGGCAGGTCGGCGGCCGAGGGGATCAGGTAGTCGGCCATCGTGGTGGTGGTGAGGTTGCCGTCGGCGTCGTACACGGCCTCCTCGTAGAGGGCCTGCGCGATGCCCTGCGCGAGCCCGCCGTGCACCTGCCCCTCGACGATCAGCGGGTTCACGACCTTCCCGACGTCGTCCACCGCCACGTACTTGCGGATCCGCACCATCCCGGTCTCGGTGTCGACCTCGGCGGCGCACAGGTGCGTGCCGTGCGGGAACGAGAAGTTGTCCGGGTCGAACGTCGCGTCGGAGTCGAGGGACGGCTCGACGCCGTCCGGCAGGTCGTGCGCGGCGAACGCGGCCGTCGCGACCTCCTGGATCGTGGCCCCGGCGCCGGGGACGCCGCGCACGCCGAACCGTCCGGCGGTGAACTCCAGGTCGTCCTCCGCGGCCTCCAGCAGGTGCGCCGCGACCTTCCGCGCCTTCTCGACGACCTTGTCGCACGCCGAGTACAGCGCGATCCCGCCGACGGCGAGCGACCGCGAGCCGTAGGTGTCCATGCCCTTCGGCGACACGGCCGTGTCGCCGTGCAGGACCCGCACGTCCTCGAAGGGGACGCCGAGCCGGTCCGCGGCGATCTGCGCCCACGCCGTCTCGTGCCCCTGCCCGTGCGCGGACGACCCGGTGACGACCTCGACCTTCCCGGACGGCAGCACCCGCACCGCCGCGTGCTCCCAGCCGCCCGCGCCGTACGACAGGGACCCGAGGACGCGGGACGGCGCGAGCCCGCACATCTCGGTGAACGTCGACACGCCGATGCCGAGCTGCACGGGGTCGCGGCGGTCGCGGCGGTCGGCCTGCTCGGCGCGCAGCTTGTCGTACTCCAGGAGCCGCAGCGCCTGCTCGGTCGCGGCCTCGTAGTTCCCGCTGTCGTAGGTGAGGCCCGCGATCGTGTCGTACGGGAACTCGCCGTGCCCGATCCAGTTGCGGCGCCGCACCTCGATCGGGTCGAGGCCGAGTTCGGCGGCGAGCTCGTCCATCAGCCGCTCGATCGCGTACGTCGCCTCGGGGCGTCCCGCGCCGCGGTAGGCGTCCGTCGGCGTCTTGGTGGTGAACACGCCCGTGCAGGTGAACGAGTACGCGTCCATCTTGTAGATGCCGTTGAACATGAACGCGCCGAGCAGCGGGATGCCGGGCGTCACCAGCATCAGGTAGGCGCCCATGTCGGCCAGCAGGTCCACCTTGAGGCCGCGGATCCGGCCGTCCCCGTCGGCGGCGAGGGTGAGCCGCTGGATCTGGTCGCGGCCGTGGTGGACGGTCATGTTGCCCTCGCTGCGCGACTCCGTCCACTTCACCGGACGGCCGAGCCGCCGCGCCAGCAGCAGCGCGAGCACCTCCTCGCCGTACACCTGCAGCTTCGAGCCGAACCCGCCGCCGACGTCCGGCGCCACCACCCGCAGGCGGTGCTCGGGGATCCCGGTGACGGTCGCGAGCATCAGCCGCAGGATGTGCGGGATCTGCGTCGCCGAGTAGACGGTGAACTCGTCGCCCTCCGGGACGCACACCACCGACCGCGGCTCCATCGCCGTCGGGATCAGCCGCTGCTGCACGTACCGGCGTTCCAGGACGACCGGCGCGTCCCGCATCGCCGCGTCCAGGTCGCCGTTCTCGAACACCCACGTGTACGACTCGTTCGTCCCGAGGGCGTCGTGCACGAGGTCGGCGCCGTCCGCGACGGCCGCCTCCATGTCGACGACGGCGGGCAGCGGCGCGTAGTCGACGTCGATCTCCTCCAGGGCGTCCGCGGCCGCGGCCCGGTCGCGCGCCACCACGCACGCCACCGGCTCGCCGGCGTACCGGACCTCCCGGACGGCCATCGGCGGATGCTCGGGGTGCCGCATGTCCTCGGTGACGACCCACGCGCACGGCAGCGAGCCCTGCTCGTCCGCGAGGTCGGCGCCGGAGAACGCCGCCACGACGTTCGGCGCGCGCCGCGCCGCCGCGACGTCCACCCGCTCGATCCGCGCGTGCGCGTGCGGGCTGCGCAGGAACGCCACGTGCAGGGTGCCGGCGGGGGCGATGTTGTCGGTCCAGCGCGTCCGGCCGCTGACCAGCCGCGCGTCCTCCGACCTGCGGCGCGGCGTCCCGATCTCGGCCGGCCGGTCGTCCGTCGCGGTCACGGCGCGACCTCCTGCTCCCGCGCCGGCCGCCGCATGTCGCCGGCCGCGCGCCGCACCGAGCGCACGATGTTCTGGTAGCCGGTGCAGCGGCACAGGTTCCCTTCGAGCCCCTCCCGGATCTCCTCGTCGGACGGGTCGGGGTTGTCGCGCAGCAGGTCGAGCGCCGCGATGATCATGCCGGGGGTGCAGTAGCCGCACTGGAGCCCGTGCTCCTCGTGGAACGCGCGCTGCAGCGGGTGCGGGCCGCCCGCGCCCAGCCCCTCGATCGTCGTCACGTCGCGGCCGTCCGCCTGGACGGCGAGCACGGAGCAGCTCTTCACGCTCAGCCCGTCCAGCAGGACGGTGCACGCTCCGCAGTTGGTGGTGTCGCAGCCGACCGGGGTGCCGACCTTCCCCAGCCGTTCGCGCAGATAGTGGACGAGCAGGAGGCGCGGTTCGACGTCGTCCTCGTACGTCGCCCCATCGACCTCGACACGGATACGTGGCATGCGTTCTCCCAGGGACGTCTCGGGGGTGGGCTCGTGAGCGAGACGTCCCCGGGAGGGGCGCGCTGCCGGGTCGACCACGCCATCGGGGCCTCCGTGGAAGGCGACCCAACGAACGTATGCCGACGTTGAAATCTGGACTAGACCCGTTTTTCCCGATTTCCGGCCATGGTCGGACGGGCCTTCCGGTCCGGCGCGCCGGACCGGGCGGGCCGCCTCAGGTCGGCCAGGCGAACGCCTTCGCGCTGCCCGCGGTGATCTGGCCGGTCGCCGTCCCGTAGTGGATCACCTGGAACCGCACCCGGAAGCCGTCGCCGACCGTGTCCGCGGGCAGCGAGTAGAGCAGGAACGTGTCGCCGTCGCTCGCGGTGTACTCCGCGATCGGGCCGCCGTCCCGGCGGTCGCCCGCCTCCTCGACCTCGACCGTCCGGGCCTGGATCTCGGTGCCCTTCGGCAGGCCCTTGATCTGGACGCTCGCGGTCAGCGAGTAGCGGCACGACCCGATGATCAGCGAGGAGCCGCCCTTGTCCCAGTGGTGGTGCTCCGCGTCCGCGTACTCCGTGCCCCACTCGACGGTGACCCACGTGTTCGGGGGCAGTTCCTGCGGGGTGCTCACCCCGACGCTCACGTAGTCCGGCATGTCGTCTACCTCCTTGTATGCGGGCCGTCCGTATCCGGCGATCACTCCCGAGCCGCGCACGCGCCGCTTGCACGCGTCGCCGGTGTTGCCCTCGATCGTCTGGACCCGTCCGCCGCCGAGCACCTTCTCGACGACGCCGACGTGGTCGATCGCGCCGATCGAGTTCGACTCGCCCCAGTCGAAGAACACGATGTCGCCCGGTTTCGCGGCGTTGACCCGCGCGGTCGTCCCGGTGTGCCAGGTGCCGAGCTTCTGGAAGTCGGCGGCGTGCCAGGGCGTGTAGGCGCGGTCCCCGGCCGGGAGCACCGCCGCGGCCGTCCCGCTGTGCCGCGCCCAGTAGGTCACCGCCATGTCGCACCACGGGGCCCGCAGGAACTCGTCACCGTGCCGGGACGCGTACTCCCGCGTGATCGTGTTCGGCCGTCCCGACATCCCGAGCGACTTGCGGGCCTCGGCGATCAGCGCCTGCGCGCCCGACGGCGCCGCGGCGGCGGCCGGCGGCGCGGTCGACGCGGCCAGGCGGAAGACTCCGTCGGCCTCCGGCGCGCCGTACAGCCGTTCGAGGACCTGTTCCTCGTCCGGCTCGGTGGGGTTGTGGACGCCCCAATGGACGTCGACCTTGTCCATATTCGCCGCCTCGGCGGCGTCCGTTCTCTCGTTCTCGGGGGTCATGTTCCTCCTGCTGCGTGCTGCTCCTGCGGTCCGGCCCCCGCGCCGCGTGGGCGGCGTACAACCGACGGTAACGGGGGTTCGCCCCGTCCATCAGGGTTTTCACGGGAAAGCACATGACTGCACCCGTGCGGGAGTCTGTACTGACCTGGGGGAACACCCCGCGCTCGGCGGGGTGTGATCGACTTGACAGCGGACGGCCCCTGCGTGTTCGCTGGGCCGTATGCCAGCGCGCATCTCTCTCAACGGCCCCGTGGCGCTCCGCCGCGTGGCCAGCGCGCTGTGTCCTTCGTGTTGCCGCTGATCTCCGTTCATCCCCGGGGTGGGTGCCCCGGATCCGGCCCATCACACGAAGGACCCGTTTCGGACATGGTTCCCGATCTCACCATGCGCGGCCAGGACGACCCGCACGGCCGCGCCGTCACCGCCCGCCCCCCGACCGTCGGCCTGCTCGCCGCCCGCGTGCACGCGCTCGCCGCCCGTCCCGCCGAGTGGTGGCGGCTGATCGGCTTCGACGACGCGGGCCCCGTGCGCGTCCCGCTCGGCACCGACGGCGGCGTCCCGGTCTGGCTCACCACCTGGCCGCCCGGCCACGGCGCCACCGTCGACGCCCGCGTCAGCACCCTCATCGCGGGCGAGCTCACCGAGGTGCTGATCGCCCCCGACGGCGTCACCGAACGCCCCCTGCGCGCGAACCGCGTCCGCGTGCACGCCGAGTCCCGCGCCTTCACCAACCCCGGCCCCGCCTACGCCGTGAGCCTCCACGCGTAGTCGCCCAGGGGGCGACCCCTGGAACGCCCGCCGGTCGCGGAACGATCCTCGCGTGCTGCAAGGTGCCGTGGACGGGGCCTACCGGGAGTGCGGGGGGCCGGGGTGGGCGGGGGTGAGGTACGGGGTGGCGGCTTCGGGGCCCAGGACCGGGAGGACGGCGAAGTAGGTGAGGGACGGCAGCAGGGCCCGGAGGTCGTCGTCGCCGGTCTCGATCCGGACCCGGACGGCGCCGACGACGCCGCCGACGACCGCGTCCGCGACGGCGTCCGGCACCGGGGGGAGGCCCGGCGCCGCGAAGAACGCGCGGAACCGGGCGAGGTCGTCGATGCGGGCGAGCCGGACGTCCGGGCCCGCGGCGTTCGCCTCGATGAGGGCCGCGCGGGCGAAGCGCGGCTCGCGGGCCAGCAGCGCGAGCATCGTGCGCAGCGCCGCGTGGACGCCCTCCGGCCAGGACGGCGCGGCCTCGTGGGCGTCGGCCATGCGGCGGTGCAGGATGTCCATGCCGCGCCGGTAGGCGGCGAGGAAGCACGCGTCGAGGCCGTCGAAGTGCTCGTAGAAGGTCTTCTTCGTGACCCCGGCGGCACCCGCGACTCCGCTGATGGTCGTCTGCGGGTAGCCGCGCGCCGACACCACCTCGACGAGCGCGTCGATGAGGCGTCCGCGCTGGATGCCCGCGACGGTCTCGGGGGAGAGGCCGTGCCGGCCGGGCTTGATCGCGCGGCGCGGGTCGAGGGCCGAGCGGGACCCGGGCAGCACGTCCGGTCCGCGGGTCGGTTCGGTCATCGCCCCCTCCGGTCACTTGCCGTCGGGGTCAGGTTACTCGCCGTCCCCGGAGCGGGCTCGTGCCGCTCCGGGGACGCGGTACCGGGATCAGGCGGGCTGGGGCGCCGACGAGCGGTCCCGCTCGGGGTCGTCGGCGGTGTCCTCGCCGGCCGCGGCCTCGGACGGCGGCGCGTCCAGCGGACGGCTGTGCCCGTTGAACACCTCCTCGTCGAGGATGCCCTCGGACCGGGCGACCAGGACCGGGACGGCGAGCTGGCCGGTGACGTTCGTCGCGGTGCGGCCCATGTCGATGACCTTGTCGATCGCGATGAGGTAGCCGACGGCCTCCAGCGGCAGGCCCACGGTGGTCAGCGTCAGGGTGAGCGCGACCAGCGCCGGGCCCGGGGTGCCGCCGGTGCCGATCTGCCCGATGACGGCGGCGAGCGCGATCAGTGCGTACTCGCCGATGCCGAGCTGCACGCCGGTGTACTGGGCGACGAACACCGCGGCGATCGCCGGGTAGATCGCGCCGCAGCCGTCGAACTTGATCGTCGCGCCGAGCGGCTGCGCGAAGCTCGCGTACTCGGGCTGGACGCCGTTGCGCTCGATCGACACCCGCTGCGCGATCGGCAGCGTCGCGAGGGACGACGACGACACGAAGCCGAACTGGATCGCGGGCCACGAGTTGCGGTAGAAGCGCAGCGGGTTCACGCGCCCGAACGCCCGCAGCAGCACCGGGTACCCGATGAGCAGCATCAGCGCGAGGCCGAGGTAGATCGCGCCGGTGAACTTCGCCAGCGGCGCGAGGGACGACGGGCCGTAGGACGCGACGACCGAGGCGATCAGGAAGAACGACCCGATCGGGGTCAGCCGCACCACCCACCACACGGCCTTCTGCATGACCGCGTACAGGTCGTCGATGATGCCCGTCAGCCGCTCGCCGCGCTCGCCGATCGCGACCAGCGCGGCGCCGAACAGGACGGCGAACGTCACGACGCCCAGCACGTTGCCGTCCGCCATCGTCTGCACGATGTTGGACGGGAACAGGTTCTGCAGGATCTGCGTCCACGTGACCGCTTCGGTCTCGGTGGTCTCGCCCGCGAGGTCGCCGAGGCCCTCGCCCGGCTTGATCAGCAGCGCGACGACGAGGCCGATCGCGGTGGCGATCGCGGACGTGACGACGAACCAGCCGAGCGTCTTGCCGGTCAGCCGGGCGACGCTGCCGACGCCGCGCAGCCGTCCGACGCTCACCACGATCGCGGCGAACACCAGCGGGATGACGACGACCTTCAGCAGGCTGACGTAGACGTCGCCGAACGGGTCGAGCCAGTCTTCGGCGGTGCCCGCGCCGCCGGCGAAGTTGTTGATCAGGACGCCGGCGGCGGCGCCGAGCACGAGCGACAGCACGATCTGCTGCCAGAACTGCCATTTCCACACACGGAAGGTCACGAGAGGTTCTCCTGGACGCCGGGCGGCACGCGCCGGCCGGGCGGGGTTCGGGGGTGGGAAGAGGGCTGGCGGACGGGTCAGCGGCTACACAGCACGGCGGCCAGGCGGCACAGGTCGACGTGCAGCCGGGCCACGAGCGAAACGCTCTTCACGGAGAACCTCACGGGCCGATCAACGCCGGTGCGTCCAGGGATCTTCCCGGCAAAAGTGTGATCTACCTCACTTTTGCCTCAAGTCTCGGTCACGGTCGCGGCGGCGCCCCCGCGTCGCGATCCGCACCGCGCCCACCAGGCCCAGGCCGATCAGCACGAGCGGGACGGCCACGACCGGGTTCAGCAGCCGCTCCGCCGTGACCCCCTCGGCGAGGAACAGCCCGGCCAGCGCGAGGAAGAACAGCCCGGTGACCGGCCCGGCCGGATCGAAGCGGCGCCGGGCTGGCGGCCGGTCGGCGGGGCGGTCGGCGGGGCGGTCGGTCACGGGGCCACGTCCACGTCCACGTCACCGATCTTCCCGCGCAGCCGCAGCACGATGGTCGGCGGGTCCCCGGCGGCGGACGCGGGCTCGAAGACCCGCTCGGCGCGGGCGTTCGGGCCGCTGGTCGTCCGGCCGTCGATGCGCAGGTCGCCGAGCAGGATCCGGGCGTCCAGGACGACCCGCGCGTCCTTCGGCACGGTGACCGCGAGGCCCCCGAGCACGACCTCCGCGTCGATCGTCACCCGCCGCCCGGCGCGCAGCGGCAGCGCGGTGAGGTCGAGCGTCCCCTGGCCGACGGTGACGCGGTACTCCTGCCCGGTGCCCGGGTCGCCGGTCGGCCGCCACGTCACCTCGCGGTACTTCATCGACTCCGGGGCCTCCGCCGCGACGGACGACGTGACGAGCGCGAGCGACAGCACCGTCCCGGCGGTCGCGAGCCCGCGCGTCCGGAACCAGCCGCCGAGCACGAGCCCGAGACCGACCACGCCCAGCGCCGTCGCCATCACGATCATCCACGAGTCCGGCGCCGGGTACCCCCGCGCGGCGGGGACCGCCGCGGCACCGGCGGCGGCCGCGCACAGCAGCGTGACCGGGGTGAGCGGCGACCGCTGCCGCCGGACGGCCGGGGCCGGGCGGGGCGGCGCGGGCGGCGCCGGCCG
>NZ_QHJN01000078.1:0-36256 GCF_003947565.1 Actinomadura sp. WAC 06369
CGCGAGGCGCCGCTGCCTGCTGCCCGCCGACGGCTACTTCGAGTGGTACGTCCAGCAGAGCGAGGAGGCGGAGAAGAAGAAGCGGCCGCAGAAGCAGCCGTTCTTCATCCGCCCCAAGGTCGGCGGGCTCCTGGCGGTCGCGGCCGCGGTCCCCGCGAGCGTGCTTGTGCTTCCCGACGCCACCGCCGGGGTCGTCCCGGACGCCGCGGCCGCGCTCGGGTTCGACGGCGGGGACGGCGGGGCCGTCGCGGGCCTGCTGCGCGCCACCGGGCTCGCCCTGCCCGCGCTGGTGGTCGCGGTGCCGCTCGCGGCGCTCGCCGCCCGCCGCTTCCCCGCCTGGACGGTGCTCGCGGCGGGCCTGCTGACGCTCGTGGCGGCGCTCGGCGCGGCACGCGCGGTCGACTCGGTGGCGCTGGCGGGGACGGTCCGCGCCCTGCAGGGCGTCGGGGCGGGCACCGCGCTCCCGGCGGCGCTGGTCCTCGCGTGGGAGCGGGGCGGCCGCGCCCCGGCCGCCGCGTGGGCGGGACTGCTCGCGGCGGCGCTGCTGCTCGCGACGCCGCTCGTGCTGGACGCCGTCCCGCAGCCGCCCGGGGACGACCCCGCGGGGACCGGACGCGACTGGCGCGCGGCCCTCGCGCCCTGGACGTGGCCCGCCGCCGCCGCGCTCGCCGCCGTCCTCGCCCACCGGGCCGCGGCCGGGCGCGCGCCGTCGCCGCTGCCGCCGCCCCGGCGGGCGGAGCGCGGCGGGCTGCTCCTGGCGTCGGCGCCGTGCGCGGCGTTCGCGCTGCTGGCGGTCGTGGCCGCGCACGGCTGGTCGCCCGGGGCGCGGCTCGTCGTCGCCGGCGTCGCGGTCGCGGGGCTGCTCGGCCTCGCGCACGCCGGCACCCGGGACGCGGTGACCGGCAGCCCGTTCGGCTGCGCGATCACGATGGTCGCCGCCGGGCTGCTCGTCCAGCCGGCGGCGGGCCCGCTCGCCGGGATCGCCGCCGCCGAGGCGCACGCCGGGGGAGGCGCGGGCGCGCCGTCCCCGGTGCCGTTCGCCGCCGGGGCCGCGGCGGCGCTCGCGGCGGCGGCGCTGGCCGCGCGCGTCCCGCCGCGCGGCGCCGTCCTCGCCGGGCTCGTGCTGATGGCGGCGGCGCCGCCGCTCGGCGCCGTGCCGCTCGGGACGGGCGCGCCCTGGGCGGCGGCGCCGCTGCTCGTCCCCCTCGGCGCGGGGGCCGGGCTGGCGCTGGCCGCGTCGCTGCGGGACGCGGGCCCGGGCGCCGCGCTGTTCGGGCTGTCGCTGTGCTTCCCGGCGGTGCTCGCGGGGCAGCTCGGCGCGCTGTCGCTGCAGGCGGCGTCGCTGGCGCGGATCCGCCCGGAGACGGACGCGCAGCGGCTCGCCGGGCTCGTCGAGGGGCAGCGCACGTGGCTGCTCGCGGCCGCCGCGGCGGGCGTCGTCGCCGCCGTGCTGGCCGCCCGCGCCGCGCGCGGCGCCCCGGCCGCGGCCCCGGCGGCGGGGCGGCACTGCGCGGCGAACGCCTCCGGGGCTCCGGCGGCCCGGTAGGATTCGCGCGCATATCCCAACCTTCCTGAGGAGAACCACTCGTGTCCGAGCGCACTCTTGTCCTGGTCAAGCCCGACGGTGTCCGCCGCGGCGTGGTCGGCGAGGTCGTCTCGCGGATCGAGCGCAAGGGCCTGAAGCTCGTCGCGCTGGAACTGCGCACCCTCGCCCGCGAGACGGCCGAGGCCCACTACGAGGAGCACGCGAGCAAGCCGTTCTTCGGTGAGCTGGTCGAGTTCATCACCGGCGGCCCGCTGGTCGCGATGGTCGTCGAGGGCCCCCGCGCGATCGAGGCGTTCCGCTCGCTGGCCGGCGCCACCGACCCGGTGAGCGCCGCCCCCGGCACCATCCGCGGCGACTTCGCCCTGGAGATCGGCGAGAACATCGTGCACGGCTCCGACTCGACCTACTCGGCCGACCGGGAGATCAAGCTGTTCTTCCCGGAACTGGGCTGACGACGACCGACGACGCGCGGGCCGGAAACCTCCGGCCCGCGTCTCTTTAACTAAAACAAGCCTGGTCAGCACCCGTTTTTTCGGTGACTCGCGGTCTCGGGGTACCTGCCCTGACAGCCACTCTCGCGTTACGATGGACGCGCCGCTATGAACGCCCGACAATCGTGAAGGGCTCCCTTTTTCATGGGTAACAAGCTGTCGTTTCTCGGCCGTGACATGGCGGTCGATCTGGGCACCGCCAACACGCTGGTCTACGTGCGCGGGCGTGGCATCGTCCTCAACGAACCGTCCGTCGTCGCGATCAACACCAACACGGGGAAGATCGTGGCCGTGGGCATCGAGGCGAAGCGGATGATCGGCCGCACGCCCGGCAACATCGTCGCCGTCCGCCCGCTCAAGGACGGCGTCATCGCCGATTTCGACGTCACCGAGCGGATGCTCCGCTACTTCATCCAGAAGGTCCACAAGCGCCGGCACTTCGCCAAGCCGCGGATCGTGGTGGCCGTCCCGAGCGGGATCACCGGCGTGGAGCAGCGCGCCGTGAAGGAGGCCGGCTACCAGGCCGGCGCCCGCCGCGTCTACATCATCGAGGAGCCCATGGCCGCCGCCATCGGCTCCGGGCTGCCCGTCTACGAGCCGACCGGCAACATGGTCGTCGACATAGGGGGCGGCACCACCGAGGTCGCGATCATCTCGCTCGGCGGGATCGTCACGAGCCAGTCGGTCCGCGTCGGCGGCGACGAGCTCGACCAGGCGATCATCTCCTTCTCGAAGAAGGAATACTCCCTCATGCTGGGGGAACGGACCGCCGAGGAGATCAAGATGGCCATCGGTTCGGCCTATCCCGGCGGCGACGAGGAACCGCACGCCGAGATCCGCGGCCGCGACCTCGTCAGCGGGCTGCCGAAGACCGTCGTGATCTCCGCTGAGGAGGTGCGGCGGGCCATCGAGGAGCCGGTCAACAGCATCGTTGACGCGGTGAAGACCACGCTCGACAAATGCCCGCCCGAGCTTTCGGGGGACATCATGGACCGTGGTATCGCGCTCACCGGCGGCGGCGCGCTGCTGAAGAACCTGGACGAGCGGCTCCGCGAGGAGACCGGCATGCCGATCCACCTCGTCGACAACCCGCTCGACTCGGTGGCGCTCGGCACCGGCAAGTGCGTGGAGGACTTCGAGTCCCTCCGCCAGGTCCTCGTCCCCGAACCCCGTCACTGAGCGCCTCGCGGCACCACTAGGCGGCTCCACTAGAAACGGGGAGGTCCGTGGGTGAGGGACACCCGGCGCACCCGTGTGATCCTCGGCGTACTGCTCGTCGCGGCGCTCACGATGATCACCATCGACCACCGCGGTGGGGACGACTCCCCGCTGCGCGGCCTGCGCGGACTCGGCGCGACGGTGTTCGGACCCGTCGAGCACGCGTCCGCCGCGATCGTCCGGCCGGTCGGCAACACCTTCGACGCGATCACCGACGCGCCGGGGCAGCGCCGCCGCGCCGAACGGCTCGCGCGGCAGAACCAGCGGCTGCGCGAGCAGCTCCGCTCGGCGCGGCTCGACAAGGACCACGCCGAGCAGCTCCGGCGGCTGCTCGGCACCGCCGGGATGGGCGGCTACGAGATCGCCGCCGCGCGGGTGATCTCCGCCGGCCACGGCTACGAGGACACCGTCACCATCGACGTCGGCAGCCGCAGCGGCATCAAGCGCGACATGACGGTGATGAGCGCGCAGGGCCTCGTCGGGCGCGTCACCCGCGTCGGCCCGGCCACCGCGACCGTCCTGCTCGCCACCGACCAGACGTCGTCGGTCGGCGCGCGGCTCGAGGAGTCCAAGGAGATCGGCATCCTGCAGGGCCGCGGCCGGCACGGCCGCGACGCCGACGAGAGCCCGCTGCGGTTCCAGCTCCTCAACGCGGGCGCGCCGATCAAGGTCGGGCAGCGCATCGTCACGTTCGGCTCGCAGGGCCAGCGCCCGTACGTGCCGGGCGTCCCGATCGGCGTCGTCGAACGCATCGAGCAGGGCACCGGCGGGCTCACCCGCACCGCGCACATCCGCCCGTTCGTCCGGTACAGCGCCCTCGACGTCGTCGCCGTCGTCGTCGCGCCGCCCAAGACGGACCCGCGCGACTCGGTGCTGCCGCCGAAGCCGAAACCGACCCCCACGCCCACCCCCACGCCGTCGCGGACGCCGCGGCCGAGCGGATCACCGGGCCCCGGCGCGCCGACCGACGGCGGGACCGAGGCGCGGCCGAGCGGCGAGCGGAGCCCGTCCCCGCAACCGAGCACGGGAGAGTGACGTGCTGAACCCACCGGACCAGTCGCCGGCCGGCCGGAACCTGGTCACCGCGCTGGTCGTCGCGGTCGCGCTGATCCTGCAGGTGTCGGTGGCGAACCGGCTGCCGCTGCCCGGCGGCGTCCAGCCCGACCTGGTGCTGCTCACCGTGGTCGCGCTGGCGCTCGTCGCCGGATCCGGAACCGGTATGACCACCGGTTTCTGCGCGGGCCTCGCCGCCGACATCGTCCCGCCCGCCGACCACACCATCGGGCGCTACGCGCTCGTCTACTGCCTCATCGGCTACCTGTGCGGCACCGCCTCCGAGGGCGTCGACCGCCAGTCCGCCGTGCCGTTCCTCGGCGTCGCCGCGGGAGCCCTCGCCGGCGTCGTCCTGTACGGCGCGACGGGCATGCTGCTCGGCGACCCGCGCGCCGACTGGGGCACCGTGTCCGGCGTCGTCCCGCTGCAGGTCCTGTACACCGTGATCGCCAGCCCGTTCGTGGTGTGGGCGGTGCTGCGCGCCACCCGCCGGTACGAGCGCGGCGAGCGCAGCACCCGCGGCGACCGGTTCTCGGTGCCCGCCGCCCGCTACCGCGCGATGTCCGGACGGAGCGGGAACCTGTGAACCCGCGGACGCACTTCCGGCTCGTCGTCCTGTACGTGCTCGTCGGGGCGCTGCTGCTCGTCCTGCTCGGCCGCCTGTGGACCCTCCAGGTCCTGGACGGCGAGCGCTACGCGTCGATCGCCGCGCAGAACCGCACCCGCGACATCGTCGTCCCCGCCGTGCGCGGCATGATCCTGGACGACCGGGGCCGGCCGCTCGCCCGCAACCAGAGCTCGCTCGTCGTGTCGGTGGACCGGACGGCGCTCGCCCGGCAGGACGACGGCGGCGAGGCGGTCCTGCGGCGGCTCGCGAAGGTCCTCGACCTCGGCTACGAGGACATCCAGCAGAAGATCCGGCTGTGCAGCCCCACCGTGCAGCGGCCCTGCTGGCCCGGATCGCCGTACCAGCCGATCCCCGTGGAGGACGACACCGACCCGCGGGCCGCGCTGCAGATCATGGAGCGCAAGGAAGACTTCCCCGGCATCACCGCGCAGATCCAGCCGAACCGCGTGTACCCGGCGCCGCACGGCGCGACCGCCGTCCAGACCCTCGGCTACCTCCAGCCGATCACCGAGGAGGAGATGGCCGAGCGGGAGGGCATCAAGGTCACCGGGTACAGCGCCGTCGACCTCGTCGGCCGCGCCGGGCTGGAGGGCGAGTACGACGAGGCGCTGCGCGGCGAGGCCGGGTACCGCCGGGTGCTCGTCGACAGCCAGGGCCGCGTCACCGGCGTCGCCGAGGAGCAGGCGCCGACGCCCGGCAACCACCTCGTCACCAGCATCGACGCCGAGGTGCAGGGCGGCGCGGAGAAGGCGCTGAAGGAGGGCATCGACGCCGCGC
This sequence comes from Actinomadura sp. WAC 06369, assembly GCF_003947565.1. Taxonomy (NCBI): domain Bacteria; kingdom Bacillati; phylum Actinomycetota; class Actinomycetes; order Streptosporangiales; family Thermomonosporaceae; genus Actinomadura; species Actinomadura sp. WAC 06369. The sequence continues at coordinate 5,714 of NZ_QHJN01000078.1, forward strand.
GCCGCAACGGCAGCCCCGCCGACTCGGGCGCCGCCGTGGTCATGGACGTCCAGACCGGGCGGCTGATCGCGACGGCGAGCTACCCGTCGTACGACCCGAGCGTCTGGACGGGCGGGATCACCCAGAAGAAGTACGACGCCCTCCTCGGCGAGAAGAGCAACAACCCGCTGATCTCCCGGGTCACGCAGGGCATGGGCCCGCCCGGGTCCACGTTCAAGGTGTCGTCGGTCGCCGCCGCGATCCGTGCGGGCTACGACCTGCACGGCACCTACAACTGCCCCGGCTCGTACATGGTCGGCAGCCGCGCGTTCAACAACTTCCAGGGCGCCAACCTCGGCACGATGAACCTGCACACCGCGCTCGTGAAGTCCTGCGACACGATCTTCTACAAGTTCGCGCACGAGATGTGGATGCGCAACGGCGGCCGGAACGCGCCGCTTGACGCGAAGAACCCGATGGTGGAGACCGCCCGCGACTTCGGGTTCGGCTCCCGCACCGGCGTCGACCTGCCCGCCGAGAGCGAGGGCCGCATCCCGGACGCCAAGTGGAAGCGGGAGTACTGGGAGGCCACCAAGGACGCGAGCTGCAAGCACGCCAAGACCGGCTACCCGAACGTCGCCAAGACCGACCCGGCCCGCGCCGCGTACCTCAAGCAGGTCGCCCACGAGAACTGCGCCGAGGGCATGGTGTGGCGCGCGGGCGACGCGGCGAACCTGTCGATCGGGCAGGGCAACGTGATGGTGACGCCGCTGCAGCTCGTCCGCGCGTACGCCGCCCTCGCCAACGGCGGGAAGCTGCACACGCCGCGCATCGGCGTCGCGGTCGTCCGCCCGGACGGCACGGTCGTCCGGAAGATCGACGCGCCGGAGCCGGAGAAGCTCCCGGTGGACGAGAAGGTCCTCGCCTACATGCGGGACGCGCTCGCGGACGTCCCGAAGGAGGGCACGGCCGCCGGGGCGTTCAACGGGTTCGACCTCAAGCGCGTCGCCGTCGGCGGCAAGACGGGCACCGCCGAACGCTGGGGGCAGGAGGACATGTCCTGGTTCGCCTCCTTCGGGCCGGTGAAGAACCCGCGCTACGCCGTCGTGGCGATGGTCTCGCAGGGTGGTTTCGGCGCCTCCACGTCCGGCGTGATCGTCCGCAAGATCTGGGAGGCGATGTACGGGACGAAGGACGTCGAGCCGGCCCTGGACGACGGCCGCCTCCCCACGGAGGTGCCGCGGCTGCCGGCGGCGGAGGGCGCGGCCCCGTGATCACCGGGTCCAAGGCCGGGACGGTCGAGGGGTACGCGACGCGCTCGCGGTGGCGCGGCCGCCTCGCCGCGCTGCGCGGGCTCGACTGGCCGCTGTGCGTGGTGGTGCTGGCCCTCTCGGTGATCGGCGCGCTCCTGGTCCGCTCCGCGACGTTCCACTCGCTGGTCGAGCAGGGCCAGGACCCCAACGGCTTCGTCAAGCGGCACGCGCTCAACATGCTGATCGGGTTCGCGCTCGGCGCCGTCGTGTCCCTGCTGGACTACCGGCTGCTGCGCGCGTACGTCCCGATCCTGTACGGCCTGGCGTGCGCCGGCCTCGTCGCCGTCCTGACGCCGCTCGGCGCGACGATCAACGGGTCGCACTCGTGGATCGTCATCGGCGGCGGGTTCCAGATGCAGCCGTCGGAGTTCGCGAAGGTCGGCCTCGTCGTGCTGCTCGCGATGATCCTCGGCGAGCCCCGGGACGGCGAGATCGGCCCGGGCCCCCGCGACATCCTGTTCGCGCTCGGCCTGGCGGGCGTCCCGGCCGTGCTGGTCCTGCTGCAGCCCGACCTCGGCACCACGCTGGTGTTCATCGCGGTCGTCTTCGGCATGCTGGTGATCTCCGGGACGCGCAAGCGGTGGATCTTCGGGCTGGTCGGCGGCGCCGCGTTCGCGATCTTCTCGGTGTGGTTCTTCGGGCTGCTGGAGGACTACCAGATCGACCGGTTCACGGCGTTCCTCGACCCTGAGGCCGACCCGCGCGGCGCCGGCTACAACGCCCGCCAGTCGCGCATCGCCGTCGGCTCCGGCGGCTGGGACGGCCAGGGCCTCTTCCAGGGCGAGCAGACCAGCGGCAACTTCGTCCCCGAGCAGCAGACCGACTTCATCTTCACGGTCGCGGGGGAGGAGCTCGGCTTCATCGGCGCCGCGGCGATCGTCCTGCTGATCGGCGTCGTCCTGTGGCGGGGCCTGCGCATCGCCGTCCAGGCCGCCGACCTGTTCGGGACGCTCGTCGCCACCGGCGTCGTCTGCTGGTTCGGCTACCAGGCGTTCCAGAACATCGGCATGACGATCGGCCTGATGCCGATCACCGGCCTGCCGCTGCCGTTCGTGTCGTACGGCGGGTCCGCGACGTTCGCGAACATGATCGGCTTCGGGCTGCTGCAGGCAGTCCACCTGCGCCGCCGCCCGTTCGACTGACCGGTTCGACCGGCCGCCCCGGATCGGTAGGCTGGATCGTCCATCCCCTGTCCACTGCACGGAGGACGCCGTCATGCCCATCGAATCGCTCTTCCCGCGGTTGGAGCCCCTGCTCCCCAGCGTGCAGAAGCCGATTCAGTACGTCGGCGGTGAGCTGAACTCGCAGGTCAAAGACTGGGACGACGCCGAAGTCCGGTGGGCGCTCATGTACCCGGACGCCTACGAGGTCGGGCTCCCGAACCAGGGCGTGCAGATCCTCTACGAGATCCTCAACGAGCGCGAGGGCGTCCTCGCCGAGCGCACGTACGCGGTCTTCCCGGACATGGAGGCCGTCATGCGGGAGCACGGCGTCCCGCAGTTCACGGTGGACGCCCACCGTCCCGTCGGGGCGTTCGACCTGTTCGGCGTGTCGTTCTCCACCGAACTCGGCTACACCAACCTGCTGACGGCCCTCGACCTCGCGGGCATCCCGCTGGAGGCGGCCGACCGCACCGACGAGCACCCGGTCGTCGTCGCGGGCGGCCACGCCGCGTTCAACCCCGAGCCGATCGCCGACTTCGTCGACGCCGCCGTCCTCGGCGACGGCGAGGAGATCGTCCTCGCGATCACCGAGGTCGTCCGCGAGTGGAAGGCCGAGGGCCGGCCCGGCGGGCGCGACGGGCTGCTGATGCGGCTCGCGGCGTCCGGCGGCGTGTACGTCCCGCGCTTCTACGACGTCGACTACCTGCCCGACGGCCGGATCAAGCGGGTCGCGCCGAACCGTCCGGGCGTCCCGTGGCGGGTCGAGAAGCACACGGTCATGGACCTCGACCAGTGGCCGTACCCGAAGAAGCCCCTCGTGCCCCTCGCCGAGACCGTGCACGAGCGGTACAGCGTGGAGATCTTCCGCGGCTGCACCCGCGGCTGCCGGTTCTGCCAGGCCGGCATGATCACCCGTCCCGTCCGGGAGCGGTCGATCACCACGATCGGCGGGATGGTCGAGACGGGCCTCAAGCAGTCGGGCTTCCAGGAGGTCGGCCTCCTCAGCCTCTCCAGCGCCGACCACAGCGAGATCGGCGACGTCGCCAAGGGCCTCGCCGACCGCTACGAGGGCACGAACACCTCCCTCTCACTCCCGTCCACCCGCGTGGACGCCTTTAACATCACGCTCGCCAACGAGTTCTCCCGCGGCGGCCGCCGCTCCGGCCTCACGTTCGCGCCCGAGGGCGGCTCGGAGCGCATGCGCAAGGTGATCAACAAGATGGTCACCGAGGACGACCTGATCCGCACCGTCACCACGGCGTACGAGAACGGCTGGCGGCAGGTCAAGCTCTACTTCATGTGCGGCCTGCCCACCGAGGAGGACGAGGACGTCCTCGCGATCGCCGACATGGCGAAGCGCGTGATCGCCGCCGGCCGCGCGGCGACCGGCCGCAAGGACATCCGCTGCACGGTCTCCATCGGCGGGTTCGTGCCGAAGCCGCACACCCCGTTCCAGTGGGCCGCCCAGTGCGACCACGAGACCGTCGACGCCCGCCTCCGCGCGCTCAAGGACGCCCTGCGCGGCGACAAGGAGTACGGGCGCGCGATCGGCCTTCGCTACCACGACGGGCAGCCCTCGGTCATCGAGGGCCTGCTGTCCCGCGGCGACCGCCGCGTCGGCCGGATCATCCGCGCCGTCTGGGAGGACGGCGGCCGCTTCGACGGCTGGAGCGAGCACTTCTCCTTCGAGCGCTGGACGTCCTGCGCCGAGCGGGCCCTCGCCGGCGAGCCCGTCGACCTCGCCTGGTACACCCTCCGCGAGCGCGACGAGGTCGAGGTCCTGCCCTGGGACCACCTCGACGCCGGCCTCGACCGCGAGTGGCTCTGGCAGGACTGGCAGGACGCCGTCGACGAGACCGAGGTCGACGACTGCCGCTGGACCCCCTGCTACGACTGCGGCGTCTGTCCCACCATGGGCACCGAGATCCAGGTCGGCCCCACCGGCAAGAAGCTGCTCCCCCTCTCGGTCGTCTGACCGGGGCCCGAACGGCACGCCGCGGCGGGCCGAGCCGGACGGCTCGGCCCGCCGCCGCACTTCTTCCAGGCCCTTTCGCGTCTCGTGCACCGCGACGGAGACAGGACAGCAGAGATGTGCGGGGCCGGGCGTCGAGCCGGAGCGAAACGGGATCGCGGAGGCCCTCCGGGGCCGTCCCGCGGGGGCCGGGAGTCTCAGTGCGCGGACCGGGCGTCCCTATCGGGGGCGGGGGCACCGTACTCTATAGGGAGACGTTTTCACACTCGGCACGAGTAGGAAGGACGAGAGCCCTGGCACCCAAGCCGGAGGGACCGGCACCGGCCCCCGTGATCCAGCGCCTGCGCGTCCGTTATGCCAAGCGCGGCAGGCTGCGCTTCACGAGCCATCGCGACATCTCCCGGGCCGTGGAACGCGCCGTACGGCGCGCCGGGATACCCGTCGCGTTCAGCGCCGGATTCACCCCCCACCCGAAGATCTCGTACGCGGGTGCGGCGGCGACCGGGGTTGCCAGTGAGGCCGAGTACCTCGAAATCGGGCTTACCGAGACCCGCGACCCTGCGCGGGTGCGGGCCGATCTCGACGCGGCCCTGCCGCCCGGGCTCGACATCGTCGATGTCGTGCCGGTGCGTGCGGGCGGCGCCGGAGACGCGCCGGCCAAGCCCGGCGCGTTCGCCGATCGGCTCGAGGCGTCCCGGTGGCGGATCCGGCTGGACGGCGTGCCCCCGGGCGACGCCGCCGCGGCCGTGGCCGCCTTCCTCGACGCCGACGTCATCGAGGTCGAGCGCCTCACCAAGAAGGGGCGGCGCCGTTTCGACGTGCGCGCCGCCGTCAGCGTGCTCGAGGCGGAGGCCGACGAGCCGGACCGGCGCGCCGCGGAGGCGGCGGATGCCCCTTGTGCGATACTTCGAATGGTTGTTCGGCATTCCACACCCGCCGTTCGACCCGACGACATCCTCACCGGTCTGCGCCAGATCGCCGACCTCGCGCCGCCGTCGCCGCCCATGGTGACCAGGCTGGCGCAGGGGCCTCTGGACGCGGCCACCGGTGGCCTCGGGGATCCCCTGGATCCCGACCGGGAGATCGGCCCGCCGTCCGGCGACGACGCCGCGGCGGCCGGCGGCCCGCAACGGCCGCGGCCCGGGGAGCCCGCGAGCGCGGATGCCGCCGGCGCCCGCCCGTGAGACCGAAGCCGTGGTGACACGGAACCGGTCCGCAGGGACGGTGGGCGCGCCCCCGACGACTTCGTCGGCACCGCCGGACGACGGCGGTGGCGACACCGACTGACGGAGAGTTCCCGTGCGGCGCACCGCACCGATCCGCCGAAGGGCGGAACGCGTGGTCGCGCCCGGGAGCCTGACGGGAGATTGCCCGCATGCTGGAGAACGAAGCCGATTCGGCGCAGGCCGAAGGCACTGAAGACGAGAACACCGCCGCGACCGGGGCGGACGGCACCGGAGGGTCGGGCGTGACGACGCGCCCGCGCCGCCGCGCCAGCCGTCCCGCCGGTCCGCCGCCCGAGGTCGACGAGGAACCCGCGACCCCGCCCGCCGCGCCGGCGGCGGAGACCGCGTCCGAGGACGAGACGGCCGAGGACGAGGACGAGGAGACGGCCGAGGGCACCGGCGAGACGGCCGAAGCCGAGGCCGCGCAGACCGAGGACGCGCAGGACGCGCGGGCGGACGCCGCGCAGGCGGAGAGCGTGCCGGAGGGCGCCGCGGAGGCGGAGCCCGCCGAGGAGCCCGCCGCCGAGGCGGAGGAGCCCGCGGCCGCCGAGGAGCCCGCGCCGCCGAAGAAGACCACCCGCACCCGCGCCCGCAGGAGCACGAAGGCCGCCGAGCCCGCGGAGACCGCCGAGCCCGTCCCGCCGACCGGCGCCGAGACCTCCCCGGAGATCGAGAGCGAGTCCGCGAAGAAGTCGGACGACAAGAACGCCGACGACGAGAAGGCGGACGAGAAGGCCCCCGCGACCCGGACCCGGACCCGCCGCCGCACCGCCGCCGCGAAGACCGCGGAGCCGCCGGCCGAGAGCGCCGCGCCCGCCGAGCCGCCCGCCGAGCCGCCCGCCGCGTCCGCCGAGGTGCCGCCCGCGCCGACCGTCCCGCCCGCCGTCCCGTCCGTTCCGGAAGTCCCCGCCGTCCCGGTGGCCGGGGCGGCGCCCGGCACCGGCGAGGTGTCGGAGACCGAGCCCGCGAGCGGGATCGCCGTGCCCGGCGTGACGTTCCAGCCGCCCATGGTGGTGTTCCAGCCGCCGCAGCCGAAGCCGGAGGACGCCGCCCGCCGCGAGGAGGCGGTCAAGGCCGCCGCCGAGACGGCCGAGCGCGAGGCCGACGAGGAGGTCGACGACCGCGCCGACGACGACTCCGAGGACCGCCCGTCCCGCCGCCGGCGCCGCCGCGGCGGCCGCGGCCGGGGCCGCAACGGCAGGGACGGCGCCGACGACGACGCCCAGGGCGCCGAGGAGGCCGAGGAGGAGCCGGCCCCCGCCGACAAGGGCCGCGCCGACAAGGCCGACAAGACGGAGAAGGCCGACAAGGCCGACAAGTCCAAGGAACGGGCCAAGACCGAGAAGTCCAAGGCGGCGAAGGCCAAGGACGCCAAGGACGCCAAGGAGCAGCCGGAGGAGGCCGAGGCCGACGCCGGGGACCACGACGACGAGTCCGGCCAGGGCGGGACGAGCCGCCGCCGGCGCCGCCGCCGGCGCCGGTCCGGCGGCGACGGGGACGGCGCGAACGGCACCGACGACCCGCCGAACACCGTCGTGCACGTCCGCGAGGCGCGCGCGGTCGAGGACGAGGTCCAGTCCGTGCGCGGGTCCACCCGCCTGGAGGCCAAGAAGCAGCGCCGCCGGGAAGGCCGCGAGCAGGGCCGCCGCCGCCCGCCGGTGATCACCGAGGCGGAGTTCCTGGCGCGCCGCGAGGCGGTCGAGCGGGTCATGGTCGTCCGGCAGGAGGGCGAGCGCACCCAGATCGCCGTCCTCGAGGACGACATCCTGGTCGAGCACTACGTGAACCGCGCGACGCACCAGTCGTACGTCGGGAACGTGTACCTCGGCAAGGTGCAGAACGTGCTGCCGTCGATGGAGGCGGCGTTCGTCGACATCGGCAAGGGCCGCAACGCCGTCCTGTACGCGGGCGAGGTCAACTGGGACGTCGCCGGGCTGGTGGGGCAGCCGCGCCGCATCGAGTCGGCGCTGAAGTCGGGCCAGTCGGTGCTGGTGCAGGTCACCAAGGACCCGCTCGGCCACAAGGGCGCCCGGCTGACCAGCCAGGTCTCGCTGCCCGGCCGCTACCTGGTGTACGTGCCGGACGGCTCGATGACCGGCATCAGCCGCAAGCTCCCCGACAAGGAGCGCAGCCGCCTCAAGCAGATCCTCAAGCGCGTCATGCCCGACAACGCGGGCGTGATCGTGCGGACGGCGGCGGAGGGCGCCACCGAGGAGGAGCTGGCCCGCGACGTGTCGCGCCTGGCGGCCCAGTGGGAGAACATCCAGAAGAAGGTCAAGACCGCGTCGGCGCCGTCGCTGCTGTACGGCGAGCCCGACCTGACCATCCGCGTCGTCCGCGACATCTTCAACGAGGACTTCAGCAAGCTCGTCGTGTCCGGCGCGGGCGCGTGGGACACGGTGTCGGAGTACGTCCAGTACGTCGCCCCGCACCTCGCCGACCGCGTGGAGCGCTGGACGGACGACCAGGACGTGCTGGGCGCGTTCCGCATCGACGAGCAGATCGCGAAGGCGCTGGACCGCAAGGTGTGGCTGCCGAGCGGCGGCTCGCTGGTGATCGACCGCACCGAGGCGATGACGGTCATCGACGTCAACACCGGGAAGTTCACCGGGCAGGGCGGCAACCTCGAGGAGACCGTCACCCGCAACAACCTGGAGGCGGCCGAGGAGATCGTCCGCCAGCTCCGGCTGCGCGACATCGGCGGCATCGTCGTGATCGACTTCATCGACATGGTGCTGGAGAGCAACCGCGACCTGGTGCTGCGGCGCCTGGTCGAGTGCCTGTCGCGGGACCGTACCAAGCACCAGGTCGCCGAGGTCACGTCGCTGGGCCTCGTGCAGATGACCCGCAAGCGCGTCGGCCAGGGCCTGCTGGAGGCGTTCTCGGAGACGTGCGAGTCGTGCAACGGCCGCGGCATCCACGTCCACCTGACGCCGGTCGACCTGAAGGCCGAGAAGGAGACCGGCGGACGGCGCCGCAAGCGCAAGGGCGAGGTCGAGCGGGCCGTCGAGGAGAAGCTGGCGAAGTCGGAGAAGCCGGAGAAGGCGGACGCGAAGGCCGCCAAGGGCGAGCCGAAGCAGGACGCCGCGAAGGCGGAGCCCGCGAAGGGCCGGCGGGGCCGCGCGGCGAAGGCCGCGGAGGCCGAGCCCGCCGAGGCCGCGGCGCCCGCTCCGGCGCCCGCCCCGGAGGAGGCCGCGCCGGTGCGGACGCGCCCGAAGAAGTCGGGCCCGGCCAAGCGCCCGGCCGGGCCGCCGCCGGAGCCGGACGCCGACGAGGCGCAGCCCGCGCAGGCCGCGGTCGAGGCCGCGGAGGCCGCCGCGGAAGCCGCGGACGTCGCGCCCGGCACGCTGGACGCCGCCGAGCCCGAGCCCGTCGCGGTGCAGGCGAACGGTTCGTCGAACGGGCTGTCGAACGGCGCCGCGCCCGCCGCCGCGCCGGACGCCGCCCCGGCCGACGAGGCCCCGGCCGAGCCGGCCGAGGCCGCCGAGCCGGCGGCGCCGGCCGAGGCCGCGGCCGGGGACGGCGACGGCGAGGCGGCCGCGGCACCGCGCCGCCGCACCCGCCGCTCCCGCGTCGCCGCGCAGGCCGCCGACGGCGCCGACGACTGACGGACGGACGGGACGTCCCGGCCCGATCGCACGGGTACGCGCAATGCGCACGCGTTCGCGATCGGGTCAGGACGTCCAGTACACTCGTACTTCGGTGTGGTGACGCGCGCCGACACGAACTCGCACCGCGGTCCCCGTCCGGGGCCCGTCCGGTGCACCCCCCGCCGATCCGGTGGGGACGAGCAGAGAGCGCCGCGGCTTCGGCCCGGCGTGCCGCCTCCGGCCCCGTGCCGGGGGTAGGCCCTCATCCGAGGGCTGGTACAGCCACGCGTGGGACTGGTTCGGTCCAGAAGCACGCGCACGACGAGAGGTTTCCGCGGTGTACGCGATTGTCCGCGCAGGCGGCAGGCAGGAGAAGGTCGCCGTCGACGACGTGCTGACCGTCGACAAGCTGGCCGGCGAGGTGGGCTCGACCGTCACGTTCCCGGCCGTGCTGGTCGTGGACGGCGACCGGGTCGTCAGCTCTTCAGCCGACCTGGCCCGCTACGAGGTGACCGCCGAGATCCTCGGCGCGGTCAAGGGCCCGAAGATCAACATCATGCACTACCGGAACAAGACCGGGTACAAGCGGCGGATGGGGCACCGCCAGCCGTACACCGAGGTCAAGATCACCGGTATCGAGTCCGGAAAGTAAGGAGAGCGGTCACATGGCACACAAGAAGGGCGCATCGTCCAGCCGTAACGGTCGCGACTCCAACGCCAAGCGCCTCGGCGTGAAGCGGTTCGGCGGCCAGGTCGTCAACGCCGGCGAGATCATCGTCCGGCAGCGCGGCACCCACTTCCACCCCGGCCCCGGCGTCGGCCGCGGCGGCGACGACACGCTGTTCGCGCTCGTCGCGGGTGCGGTGGAGTTCCGGCGCTACCGCGGCCGCAACGCGGTCAGCGTCGTCCCGCCGGCGGAGTAGTCCGCTTCGGGAAGAGTCTTTCGCAAGGGGCGGACCGTTCGGTCCGTCCCTTGCGCTGTTTCCAGAGCCCTTCGCGGGGCCGAGCGCAAGGAGAGTCGCCGTGGCCGCTGGTGCGGGATCGGGTGCGCAGTTCGTCGACCGGGTGGTGCTGCACGTCGCGGCGGGCAGCGGCGGGAACGGCTGCGCGTCGATCCACCGCGAGAAGTTCAAGCCGCTCGGCGGCCCGGACGGGGCGAACGGCGGCAACGGCGGCGACGTCGTGCTCGTCGTCGACACCAACGCCGCGAGCCTCCTGGAGTACCACCGGCGCCCGCACCGCCGGGCGGGCAACGGCAGGCCGGGGCAGGGCGGGCACCGGACGGGCGCCAACGGCGACGACGTGGTCCTGCCGGTCCCCGACGGCACCGTCGTCAAGGAGGGCGACGAGGTGCTGGCCGACCTGGTCGGCGAGGGCACCCGGTTCGTGATCGCGCGCGGCGGCCGCGGCGGCCTCGGGAACGCGGCGCTGGCCACCGCCAAGCGCAAGGCGCCGGGGTTCGCGCTGCTCGGCGAGCCCGGCGAGGAGCGCGACGTCGTCCTGGAGCTGAAGAGCGTCGCCGACGTCGCGCTGGTCGGGTTCCCGAGCGCCGGGAAGTCGTCGCTGATCGCCGCGCTGTCCGCCGCGAAGCCGAAGATCGCCGACTACCCGTTCACCACGCTCGTCCCGAACCTCGGGGTGGTGAGCGCGGGCGACACGACGTTCACGGTCGCCGACGTCCCGGGCCTGATCGAGGGTGCCAGCGAGGGTCGCGGCCTGGGGCTGGAGTTCCTCCGGCACATCGAGCGGTCGTCGACGCTCGCGCACGTCCTCGACTGCGCGACGCCCGAGCCCGGCCGGGACCCGCTCAGCGACTTCGAGGTCATCGAGCGCGAACTGCAGGCGTACGACCGGGTCCTCGGCGACCGCCCGCTGTCGGACCGCCCGCGGCTGGTGGTGCTGAACAAGGTGGACGTCCCGGACGCGCGCGACCTCGCCGAGCTCGTCCGCCCGGAGTTCGAGGCGCGCGGCCTGCGCGTGTTCGAGGTGTCCGCGGCGACGCACGAGGGCCTGCGGGAGCTGTCGTTCGCGCTGGCCGCGATGGTGGCGGAGCACCGCGCGAGCCTGCCCCCGGCGGAGCCGACCCGCATCGTGATCCGGCCGGAGCCGGTCGGCGGCGGCGCGGAGTTCGAGGTGAAGCCGATGGGCGCGAACACCTACCTGATCACCGGGGCGAAGCCCGTCCGGTGGCTGCGGCAGACCGACTTCCAGAACGAGGAGGCCGTCGGGTACCTCGCCGACCGCCTGGCGCGGCTCGGCATCGAGGACGCCCTGCGCGAGGCGGGCGCCGAGGCGGGCGCGACCGTCATGATCGGCACCGTCGACGACTCGGTGGTGTTCGACTGGGAGCCCGACATCCCGGCCGGGGAGGCCGCCGCGGGCCCGCGCGGCACCGACCGCCGGCTCGACGGCCGCTGACCGGGGGGAGGGGACGCAGGTGACCGAACGCGCGGGGATCGCGAAGGCCCGCCGGATCGTGGTCAAGGCGGGCTCGTCGTCGCTGACCACGCCGCAGGGGACGATCGACGCCGCCCGCATCGACGCCCTCGTGGACGTGCTGGCGGCCCGCCGGGACGCGGGCGCGGAGATCGTGTTCGTGTCGTCGGGGGCGATCGCGGCCGGGCTCGGCCCGCTCGGCCTGACGCGGCGCCCGTCCGACCTCGCGACGCAGCAGGCGGCGGCCAGCGTCGGGCAGGGCGCGCTGTTCGCCCGGTACACGTCGTCGTTCGCCCGGTACGGCGTCACGGTCGGGCAGGTGCTGCTGACCGCCGACGACATGATGCGCCGCTCCCACCACCGCAACGCGCAGCGGACGCTCGCGCAGCTCCTCGCGCTGGGGGTGCTGCCGATCGTCAACGAGAACGACACGGTCGCCACGGACGAGATCCGGTTCGGCGACAACGACCGGCTCGCGGCGCTCGTCGCCCACCTGACGCGCGCGGACGCGCTCGTCCTGCTGTCGGACGTGGACGCCCTGTACACGGGCGACCCGCGGCAGCCGGGCGCCCGCCGCATCACCGACGTCCGGTCCCCGGCCGACCTGGACGGGGTGAAGCTCGGCGGGTCGGGGCGCGTCGGGACGGGCGGCATGGTCACCAAGGTGGAGGCGGCCCGGATCGCGGGCATCCCGGTGGTGCTGACGAACGCCGCGTCCGCCGCGCGCGCCGTCGCGGGCGACCCCGTCGGCACGCTGTTCCACCCGGCGGACGACCGCCGCCGCGCCACCCGGCACCTGTGGCTGGCGCACGCCACGACCGGGCAGGGCCGCATCGTGCTCGACCCGGGCGCCGTCGACGCGGTCGTCCGGCGGGGCAAGTCGCTGCTGCCCGCGGGCGTCACGGGCGTCGAGGGCGACTTCGCGGCGGGCGACCCGGTCGACCTGTGCGGCGCGGACGGCGCGGTCGTCGCGCGCGGCCTGGCGAACTACGACGCGTCGGAGATCCCCGACCTGATGGGCCGCTCCACCCGCTGGCTGGCGCGGGAGCTGGGCCCCGAGTACGAACGCGAGATAATCCACCGCGACCACCTCGTGGTGCTGACCGACCGCTGACCCCAGTGATTCGACCCGGAGAGGAACGTCGGATGAGCGAGCAGGACCGGGAACGCGAGGAGTTCCTGCGGGTGGCGCGCACCGCCCGCGACGCCGCCGCGGGGCTGGCGCCGCTGCCGCGCGCCGCGAAGGACGCCGCGCTGCACGCGATCGCGGACGCGCTGGTGGCGGAGGCCGCGCGGATCATCAAGGCGAACGAGGCGGACGTCGCGCGGGCCCGCGAGAACGGCACCCCCGAGTACATGATCGACCGGCTGAGCCTGTCGGCGGAGCGGATCGCCGCGGTCGCCGAGGCCGTCCGGGAGGTCGCGGCGCTGCCGGACCCGGTGGGGGAGACGGTGCGCGGGAACGTCCTGCCGAACGGTCTGGAGCTGCGCCAGATCCGGGTGCCGCTGGGCGTCGTCGGGATCATCTACGAGGGCCGTCCGAACGTCACGGTGGACGCCGCCGCGCTGTGCCTGAAGAGCGGGAACGTCGCGATGCTGCGCGGCTCGTCGTCGGCGTACGAGTCGAACTCGGTGCTGGTGGCGGTGATGCAGGAGGCGCTGCGGGGCACGGACGTCCCGGGGGACGCGGTGCAGCTCGTCCCCGGCACGTCCCGTGAGTCGGTCAAGCACCTGATGCGCGCGCGCGGGCTCGTGGACGTGCTGATCCCGCGGGGCGGCGCGTCGCTGATCAACTCGGTCGTGGAGGAGTCGACCGTCCCGGTGATCGAGACCGGGGTGGGGAACTGCTCGGTGTACGTCGACGCCGCCGCCGACCTGGACGTGGCGCTGGACATCCTCGTGAACTCGAAGACGCAGCGCCCGTCCGTCTGCAACGCGGCGGAGACGTTCCTGGTGCACGCGGACGTCGCCGACGCGTTCGTCCCGCGCGCGCTTGCGGCGCTCAAGGAGAAGGGCGTCACCGTCCACGGGGACGAGCGGATCCGCTCGCTCGGTGACGGCGTCGTCGAGGCGACCGAGGACGACTGGTACGCCGAGTACCTCTCGCTCGACATCGCCGCCCGCGTCGTCGGCTCCTTGGACGACGCCGTCGCGCACATCCGCCGGTACGGGTCGGGCCACACGGAGGCGATCGTGACGACGTCACAGTCCGCCGCGCGCCGCTTCACCTCGCTCGTCGACTCGGCGGCCGTGATGGTGAACGCCTCGACCCGGTTCACCGACGGCGGCGAGTTCGGCTTCGGCGCGGAGATCGGCATCTCCACGCAGAAGCTGCACGCGCGCGGCCCGATGGGCCTGCCGGAGCTGACCTCGACGAAGTACGTCGTCACGGGCGACGGGCACCTGCGCGGGGCCTGACCGGCCGTCCGGTCCGGCGGCGGCTGATCCGAGATCCGTTCATCTATGTGACATCTCGGGGCTTGATGTCACTCATGTCCGTGTGATCTGATCCACAGCGTGACTCGTGAGATCAGCCGCCGCCGCGTCCTGCGGGGCGCCGCCCTGGGGGCGGGGATCGCCGCCACCGGGCTCACCGCCTTCCCGGCCCGCGCCGCCGCCGTCCCCCGCCTGCGCGGCCCGGTCGCCGGCACCACCCTCGACCGCACCTACCTCCTCGGCGCCCCGGGCGCGGGCGGCTACCGCCGGGTCGTCGCCGGCCCGGGCGAGCCGCACGTCCTGCGCCGCGACCTCGGCGGCACCGCGTCGCCCGGCCGGGCCGCGCGCCGCCGCGGCGTCCTCGCCTTCGGGCACCTCACCGACGTCCACGTGATCGACGCGCAGTCCCCGGCGCGCGTCGAGTTCGTCGACCGGTTCAAGGACGCCCTGAGCGTCCTGCCCGTCGAGGGGGCGTACCGGCCGCAGGAGATCCTGTCCACGCACGTCGCCGAGGCCATGGTCCGGTCGATGAACGCCGTCGGGCGCGGCCCCGCGACCGGCCTCGACCTCGCGTTCGTCATCAACACCGGGGACGCGGCCGACAACGTCCAGTACAACGAGATCCGCTGGATCATCGACCTCCTCGACGGCGGGCGCGTCCGCCCCGACTCCGGCGACCCGAACCGGTACGAGGGCGTCATGGACCTCGCCGCCTACGACCGCGCCTACTGGCACCCCGAGGGGCCGCCGCCCGGCGCCGAGGCCGACCTGCCGACGGTCCGGCACGGGTTCCCGCAGGTCCGGGGCCTCGTGGACGCCGCCCGCCGCCCCTTCCGGGCGACCGGCCTGCGGGCGCCCTGGTACGCGGTGTTCGGCAACCACGACGGCCTGGTCCAGGGCAACCTGCCCATCAACCCGCTGGTCACCGCGCTCGCCACCGGCGGCATCAAGATCGGCGCCCCGGCCGACGACGCGCAGGCGCAGCGGCTCGCCCGCATGATCACCGACGGGGACGGGCGCGAGCTGGTGCGGCTGAGCCGCGCCCGCGGGGCGTCCGGCGGCGGCCTGTTCCGCCCGGTCACCCCCGACCCGGACCGCCGGATGCTGTCGCGCGCCGAGGTCGTCCGCGAGCACTTCCGCACGAGCGCGCCCCTGCGCGGCCACGGCTTCACCTCCGCCAACCTCCGCGACGGGACGGCGTACTACGCGTTCGACCAGGGCGTCGTGCGGGGCATCGCGCTCGACACCGTCAACCCCAACGGCTACTCCGAAGGCTCCCTCGACCGCGCCCAGCTCGCCTGGCTGGAGGACGAACTCAAGGCCGGCAGCCGCCGCTACCGCGACGCCCGCGGCGAACTCGTCGCGCACGACGTCCGGGACCGCCTGTTCGTCCTGTTCAGCCACCACCCGATCGCCTCCCTCGGCAACCCGCTCGGCGGCGACCGGGTCCTCGGCGACGAGGTGGAGGCCCTCCTCCTGCGCTACCCGAACGTCGTCCTGTGGGTGAACGGCCATACCCACCGCAACGAGGTCATCCCGCACGCCCGCGAGGGCGGGTCCGAGCCGGGCGGGTTCTGGGAGGTCAACACGGCCGCGCACATCGACTTCCCGCAGCAGAGCCGCATCGTCGAACTCGCCGACAACGGCGACGGCACCCTGTCGGTCTTCGCGACCGTCCTCGACTCGGCCGGGCCCGCCGCGCACGGCGGCCGCATCGGCGACCCCGTCCGGCTCGCGTCGCTCGCCCGCGAACTCGCCGGCAACGACTGGCAGGACGCGCCGGACGAGCGGCGCGGCGGCGCCGACGACCGCAACGTCGAACTCCTCGTCCCCAAACCGTTCTAGGCGTCCGGCCCCTCCAGGCGCCCCGGACGCCGAAAGGGCCGCCGTGTCCGTGTCACGGCGGCCCTCGCTCGGTTCCCGCGGCCCTAGCCGCCGTTCGCGCCGTTGGGGCGCCGGGCGATGCGGTCGAACAGGCCGCCCGCCGCGCCCGCCGCCGCGTCGGCCATGTCGCGGACCTTGCCGACGAACGGGTCGGCCGTCTGCTCCCACGACTCCCGGTAGGACCGGGCCGCGTTCCGGATCTCGTCGGTGACCTTCGCGCTGCCGTCGTCGTCGCGGCGCGCGTAGTCGCCGGCGAGGATGCGCTCGTACTCGCCGCCGCGCGCCCACTTGTCGATCTCCGCGAACCGGATCACCGCGAACGGGTGCGACTGCGGCAGCAGGTTCAGGAACTTCAGCAGCCCGTCCCGGACGTCGCCGGCCGCGTCGTACTCGCGGGCCTGCTCCAGGAACGCCTCGGCGCTCATCTCCGACAGCTTCGTCCCGCCCGCGAGCTTCATGTTCACGCGCTTGGCGGCGTCCAGGTCCTGCCCGGCGAGCAGGCCCGCGCGGTCCGACGACAGCTCCGCCTTGCGGAACCACTCCCGCAGCCCGATGATGATCGCCGCGATGCCCACGTTGCCGAGCGGCAGCCACGCCAGCCGCGACCCGAGCCCGATGAGGATCTGCATCATCGTCTGGTAGACGGCGTGCCCCGACAGGATGTGCCCGACTTCGTGCCCGACGACGAACCGCAGCTCCTCGTCGTCCAGCAGGTCGATCAGCCCGGTGTTGATCACGATGAACGGGTCGTCGGAGCCCAGCGCCATCGCGTTCGGGGTCGGGTCCTGCTTGACGAAGACGTCGGGCACCTTCTTCAGATCCAGGATGTAGGACGCGTCCCGCACCATGTCGTGCAGGTGGTGGAACTGGTTCTCGCCGACCCGGACGGTCCCGCCCAGGAACATCAGCCTGATGGCCCGCTCGTTGACCAGTCCCGACAGCTTGCGCAGGACGACGTCGAACCCGGACAGCGAGCGCAGCGCCACCAGCGCCGAGCGGTCCGCCGGGTGTTCGTAGGCCCGGGAGCTGATCCCGGGGAAGCGCTTGCGTGCTCGATCCGGTGTGTTCTCCGTCATCAAGGCTCCTTTGTGGATGCTCCGGCCTCCGGGCCGGGGAGGAAATGACAATCCTTCAGGACAGGACAAGGGCGGGGATAGGTGGGTCGCTGCCGGGGCGGACCTCCCTCCACCACGCGAGGACGGGATTCGGCCGATCTCGCGCTACGATCTGTGACGTGGCGTGTACAGTGAAGCGGGCGTATAAATACCGCTTCTACCCCACCGGCGAGCAGTCGGACGAATTGTCGCGCACGTTCGGGTGTGTGCGCCTGGTATACAACCGGGCGCTGGAGGAACGCACGCGTGCGTGGTACGGCGAGCGGCGGCGTGTCTCCTATGCGGAGTCGTCGGCTGCGCTGACCGCATGGAAGAAGACCGGCGAGGCGGCGTTCCTGAACGAGGTGTCCAGCGTGCCGCTGCAGCAGGCCCTGCGGCACCTGCAGGCGGCGTTCGCGAACTTCTTCGCCAAGCGCGCCGCCTACCCTCGCTTCAAGTCGCGGAGGAATTCCCGGCAGAGCGCGGAGTACACGCGGTCGGCGTTCAGGTGGCGCGATGGTCAGCTGATCTTGGCGAAAGTGCCCGGGCCGCTGGGCATCGTGTGGTCGCGGCCGCTGCCCGAAGGGGCGGAGCCCTCTACGGTCACGGTGTCCAGGGACGCGGCCGGACGGTGGTTCGTGTCGATCCTGTGCGAGGACCGCATCGTCCGCCCGGCCCCGGCCAAGAACGCGGTCGGGATCGACGTGGGCCTCATCTCGCTGGTTACGCTGTCGACGGGAGAGAAGGTCGCCAATCCCCGGCACGAGCGCCGCGACGGCGAACGCCTCGCCCGAGCACAGAGGGAGTTGTTCCGTAAGGCCAAGGGCTCGGCGAACCGGGACAAGGCCCGCCGGAAGATCGCGCGGATTCATGTGCGCATCGCCGACCGGCGCCGGGACCTCCTGCACAAGCTGTCGACTCGGCTCGTCCATGAGAACCAAGTGGTCGTGATCGAGGACTTGGGAGTCCGCACCATGGTGAAGAATCGCTCCCTCGCCCGGGCGATCTCGGACGCGGCGTGGCGGGAGCTGCGGGCGATGCTGGAGTACAAGGCCGGGTGGTACGGCCGTGAGCTCGTGGTGATCGACCGCTGGTTCCCCTCGTCCAAGTTGTGCTCCGAATGTGGGAGGGCTGCTGAGCGAATGCCCCTCGCCGTGAGGGAGTGGCGGTGCGGTTGCGGTGCGGTTCACGACCGTGACGTCAACGCCGCCAAGAACATCCTGGCCGCCGGGCTGGCGGTGTCCGCCTGTGGAGACGGTGTGAGACCTCAACGGGAGCCCTCCCGGACGGGGCGGTCGTCGGTGAAGCAGGAAACCCAGCGGGTGACCGCTGGAGCCCCTCGCCTCTAGGCGAAGGAGAAAGTCAAGTCAGGCATGGTAGTTCCGACGAACCGGCGTGCCGCAGGGTTCCCGCCGGACGCCGGGGCGAACGTTCGGGCCGGTGCACCGGCTGGCTATTCTCGTCGTCATGACGCAAAAGCGGCGGCTCGGGATCATGGGCGGCACGTTCGACCCGATCCACCACGGGCACCTCGTGGCCGCCAGCGAGGTGGCGCACTTCTTCTCGCTGGACGAAGTGGTCTTCGTCCCCACCGGCCTCTCGTCCCACAAGGAGGGCCGCAAGGTCGCCGCCGCCGAGGACCGCTACCTCATGGCCGTGATCGCCACCGCCTCCAACCCGCGCTTCTCCGTCAGCCGCGTCGACATCGACCGCCCCGGCCCCACCTACACCGTCGACACGCTGCGCGACATCCGGGACGTCCGGGGCCCCGACGCCGACCTGTTCTTCATCACCGGCGCCGACGCCCTCGAGAAGATGCTCACCTGGCACGACACCGACGAACTGTTCGGCCTCGCCCACTTCGTCGGCGTGACCCGCCCCGGGCACCGCCTCGCCGACCCCGGCCTGCCCAACGGGCGCGTGTCGCTCATGGAGGTCCCGGCCCTGTCGATCTCCTCCACCGAGTGCCGCGACCGCGTCCACTCCGGCGAGCCGATCTGGTACCTCGTCCCCGACGGGATCGTCCAGTACATCAACAAGCGCGGCCTCTACCGCGACGACGCCTCCTGACCTGCGCGGAGATCCGCACGCCCGGCCGTCCGCCGCGCCACGGCCCCCGCGCCGTCCGCATACCCTGGAGAGGGAAGGGCCGCGTGCGAACGCGGCCGGCCGACAAATTGATCGGGCCGCCGGCCCCCGCCCGTGAGATGGTGGAGCCGAGACGACCCCTACAGGGAGGATCGCGAGCGCATCGTGACCGCATCCGAAAGGGCCGCAACGCTGGTCCGGATCGCCGCGGAGGCGGCGGGAGACAAGCTGGCCGACGACATCCTGGCCTACGACGTGAGCGAGCAGCTCGTCATCACCGACGCGTTCGTGCTCTGCTCCGCCCCCAACGACCGTCAGGTCCGCGCCATCGTCGACGAGGTCGAGCGAAGGCTCCGCGAGGAGGCCGACGCCAAGCCCGTCCGCCGCGAGGGCGAGCGCGAGGGCCGCTGGGTGCTCCTCGACTACGCCGACGTCATCGTGCACATCCAGCACGAGGAGGACCGCGTCTTCTACGCGCTCGAACGGCTCTGGAAGGACTGCCCGGTGATCGAGCTGCCCGAGTCCGCCACCGCGCACCAGGAGCAGCGCGCCCGGACCGTCGGGAGCCTCGGTGAGTGACACGCGCCGCGAGCCCGGCAGGCGCCGGCTCGTCCTGTGGCGGCACGGCCAGACGGCCTGGAACGTCGAGAACCGCTTCCAGGGCAAGACAGACATCCCCCTGGACGAGACCGGCGTGCAGCAGGCCCGCCGCGCCGCCCGCCTCCTCGCCGGGCTGCGCCCCACCGAGCTGCTGGCGTCCCCGCTGCAGCGCGCGTCCGCCACCGCGGCCTGCCTCGCCGAGGTCACCGGCCTCCCCGTCCGCTACGACCGCGACCTGATCGAGCGCGACGGCGGCGAGTGGGAGGGCCTCACCGGCCGCGAGATCCGCGAGCGCTACCCCGAGGCGCACGCCGCCTGGCAGCCGCCCGGCGGCGAGACCAGCGCCCAGGTCGCCAAGCGGGTCGGCGCCGCCCTCGACCGCGCCCTCGACGACCTGCCCGGCACCGGGACGCTCGTCGTCGCCTCCCACGGCGCCGCGCTCCGGCTCGGCATGTCGAACCTCCTCGGCCTCCCCGAGAGCGTCTGGGAGCGCCTCGGCGGCCTCTCGAACTGCTGCTGGTCCGTCCTCACCGAGATGCGCGACGGCGGCTGGCGCCTCGCCGAACACAACGCCGGCACCCTCCCCGAACCCGTCCTCGGCGACGATCGCACCGACAACGGGGCCTGAGGCGAAACGATTCGTGTCCGGTCACTGAAGTCCGATACACTGGCGGAGCCCTGCGGGATGAACGTCCACGCAGCGGCGCGGGGCTATGGCGCAGTTGGTAGCGCGCCTCCATGGCATGGAGGAGGTCTGGGGTTCGAATCCCCATAGCTCCACGCGTTGGTCTTGAAAAAAGGCACCGGGTCCGTGGGCCCGGTGCCTTTCTCGTGCCATCGGCGACCGCTCCGTGACGGTGCGCGGAGAGCCCGGCCGCCCTACCGGTGCGGGGTCGGTCGATCCTTCAGAGGCCCGGGGTGGATCGCTGCTCGGCGCCCTGGGCCATCGCGGCGCGGAACGTCTGCGGGCCGAAGTAGCCGTCGACGCCGATCCGCTTGCGCGTCTGGAACGCGCGGACGGCGCGCTCGGTGGCGCCGCCGTACCAGCCGTCGACCTTGAGGCTCCGGTCCTGCAGGGCCTTCATCACGCCCTGGACGCCCTTGACGATGTGCGCCTTCCCGTTGTTCGGGCCGTCGCCCGTGAGGACCTCGCCGATGTCGCGCCGGAGCTCGCTCATGGTCTCGCCGGTGACGGTGCCCTCCGGGTCGACGTCGATGAAGCGGGCCCTCTGGTACCGCTTGACGTCGTCGACCATGTCCTGGAGGTACACGTCGCCGTTGGAGGCGGCCGGGTTGCAGTTGGTGTAGAAGCCGAGCTGCGTGAGCGCGCAGCGGACGAACGCGACGCGGTAGCTCTTGCTCCCCGCGTCGAGCTCGACCCACGGCTGGAGCTCGATGGCCTTGACGACCCGCGGGTCGGTGTCCGGGCCGTCGGCGGACGCCGCGCCGACGCCGGCGACCGCCGTCAGCGCGGCGGCCGCGAGCACGGACAGCGTGCGAAGCAGGATCTTCATGTGAACCCCCCGTTCATCGGTTGGATCCTGACATTCGGGTGTGATGGGGGCTCCTGAATAATGGTTCGATCGTCTTCGGTAAAATTCGAAAGAGAACTTGACGGATTTGCGGGGCATCGGGTTTACATAGATCATCAGTCTTTGCCGAAACCGGGTGTGTCGGTGATCGTGATCGCGCTCTCTCGTGGAGATCACTCAAGTGCGCGGCATGTCGGGAATGCCCTCCACGCTGGAGGGTGAGGGGCCGTGCAGGTCGCGCCGGGTGCGGGCGGCGTCGAGGGCGGACGAAGGGCACGGCCGGGGCGTCGCGGTAAATGCGCACGCAAAACGTTGATCACGCGGACGGACGCCTTTGCCCTGCGCGCGCTTGGCGCTCTTGATCATGCGGGAACAGTCGTCGGTGGCGATGCCGATCGAGATGAGGGGTTAACCCAATGAGAGCTCGTATCACCGGAAGAGCGACCCTGCCCGCCGTCCTGGCCGCCTCGGTCGTGGCGGTCGCGGCGCCCGCGGTGGCGCAGGCGGCGGCGCTGGACCCGGTCGCGGTGCCGGTGGCCGTGCCGGTGGCGGAGAGCAAGGACTGCGAGCGGGGGCTGGAACTCCTGAAGCAGATCAAGCTGCTTCCCGGGCAGCCGGATCTCGCCAAGACGCTGTGCACGCTCGGCGCCGCCGGGGCGGGCGCGGACAAGCCGGTCGGGGACGGGGCCGGGGTGGACGGAGCGGGCGCCGAGGAGGTGTCGAGCACGGAAGGCCGGCCGCGGGGGCTGCAGATGCCCCGCGACTACACGCCGCCGGCCGCCGGGCAGCCCACCGAGCACAATGTCCAAGCCCACGACGTGGCGGAGCACCAGAACAAGCTCCTCGGGCTGCCCGTGGAATGGCCGGAGGGCCTCACCGTCTGGATCCCGACGTTCCAGCAGGGCGAGTGGCACTCCTACAGCAACAGCGCCGCGGACGGTGTCCAGGACCCGGCCGCCGCGCCCGGCCGCTGACCCGCCGCGGGCCGCGGGGAGCCGTACCCCCGCGGCCCGCGTTCCGAGCGGTGTCCAACGTGCACTAAGCTCTTCACTGCACCGAGGGGCTATGGCGCAGTTGGTAGCGCGCCTCCATGGCATGGAGGAGGTCTGGGGTTCGAATCCCCATAGCTCCACGTTCTTCCTTACGGCGAAGGCCGCTCGAGACTCCAAGGTCTCGGGCGGCCTTCGCCGTTCGCGGTGCCGCTCGGGCCCGCCGCGCGTTCAGGCCGTGAAGCGCAGGACGGCGCCGATCTCGTGGTGCGCGTCGCCGTCCGAGGGCAGCACCACCAGCTCGCCGTCGGTCGCCGCCACGGCCCGGACGAGCGCGGCGTCCGCCCGGTCCTCGTGGACGTCCGTGACGCCGAACTCGGTGCGGAGCTCCTCCGGGGACGACGCGAGCTGGACCGGGTCGGGCCCGAACCACAGGCTCTCCCCGGAGCCCGGGTCCTCCTCGTCCAGCAGCAGCGTCTCGACCTGGCCGTTGCGGACGGCCTCGACGATCGCGGGGATGCCGGACACGGCGCGCTTGCCGTTGGCGAGCTCCCGGTCGAAGCGCTCGGCGACCGTCATGACGCGCTCGGCCGTCTTGAGCTTCAGGATCCGGTTCAGCTCCGCCTCCAGCTCCGGATCGTGGACGTCGGTGTTGCGGTCGAGCTCGACGACGTGCTCCAGGACGGCCTCGGAGACCTCCTCCAGGACGGCCGTCCGGGCGCGGGTGTCGCCGGCGATCACCACCGCCTGCGCGCCGCAGCGGTCGGCGGCGCGGTCGATCTCGTGCGCGACCTTCTTGGCGTTGAGCTTCCAGACGTTTTCGGACGAGCGCTGGAACCGGGACTGGTTCCAGTCGCCCGCCTTCGTCTTGCGGATCGGGTACTCCTCGTCGCCGTCGACCTCGATGTGCTCGTGCCGTCCGTCGGCGGTCACGCAGTCGATCTCGCCGCCCCGGCGGTCCACGACGGCGACCATGTGCGGGAACCGCTCGCCGCGTTCGGCCAGGTAGGGCAGGACGTGGGGGAGCGGGGCGAACCGGGCGTGGGGCGTGCGGGGCGGGGCGGGGAGCCGCTCGGCGTGCACGACCTCGCCGTCCGCCGCGAAGACCACCAGCCCTTCGGAGCGGCGCTGCGCGATCTCGTCCTCGACGGTCGCCTCGATCGCGCGGAGGGTGTCGGCGGGGGTGCCCTGCTCCTCCAGGTCGGTGCGCAGCGCCCGCCACCGCAGCTCGACGGCCTTGGCGGCGTCCTCGGTGGTCCGGGTGAGGTCGGCGTACACCGACGCGTAGGGGCCGGGGTGCCGGTACAGCGTCTTGAGGAATGACAGCTCCATAGGGTCGCCGTACCCGATCCATATGGGGCAAACGTAAAGAATGGGGCGCCAGGGGTCAGTCCTCGGCGGACCGCTGGAGCCGCGCGTACGCGAGCTGCAGCCAGTCCGACGCGGCCACCGCCGTCATGGTCGCGCCCGCGAACCGGGTCGTCTCCGGTGCGAAGACCAGCCCCGCCGCGTACGCCGTCGCCACCCACTGGCCCGTGCAGAACGGGCAGGTGACCAGCTCCCCGACGGCGTGCCGGACGCCGTGCCCCCGCACCTCCTCGGCCACCTCCGCCGGACCGGACGTCCCCGAGTAACGGGTGAACGGGGCGCGCAGCGGGCTCGTCACCGGGTCCTTGGCGATCAGCCGGGACAGCTTGTGCGTGGTGACCGCCATCAGCGCCAGGTCGCCCGCGCCGACGGCGGGCACCCGGTCCCGGAACCGCTTCGCCAGCACGCCCAGCGCCCCGGCCGTCACCGCGTAGACCGCCATCGTGCCCAGGTACGAGCCGAGCGGCCGGTCCTCGCCGCCCGCGTAGCGCTCCTTCTGCTTGCGGGCGGTGTCGACGACGGCGTTCATCACTCTTCCTCCGGGGGGACGATCAGGCAGAACTCGTTGCCCTGCGGGTCGGTCAGCACCGTCGTGAGCCAGCTCTCGTCCTCGAACGGGCCGCGGACGACGCGCGCCCCCAGCCCCGTGACCCGCGCGAGCTCGGCGTCCATGTCGGCGACCCGGAGATCGGGATGCATCCGGTTCTTGCCGGACTTCGGCTCGGGGACGCGCTGCAGCAGCAACGTCGGGTTCCGGCCCTGCGGGTCGGTCAGCGTCACGTAGGGCTCGTCCAGGGGGCCGCGCTCGTAGCCGAGCGCCGCCGCCCAGAAGTCCGCGAGGGAGTCGGGATCGGCGCAATCCATGACGATGGCGAGTTCCATCCCGATTCATTACCCGGCGTGGGGCGTCCACACATCGGGGACAATGGCCGCGGAAAGGGGACACGTGCGCATCGGCATCCTGGGCCCGCTCGCCGTGCGGGACGCGGCCGGGCGGCCCGTCGAGGTCGGCGGCCGGAGACTGCGCGCCCTGCTCGTCCGGCTCGCGCTCGACGCGGGCCGGCCCGTCTCGGCGGCGCGCCTGCTGGACGACCTGTGGGACGGCGACCCGCCCGGCGGCAACGCCCTCCAGGCGCTCGTCTCCCGGCTGCGCGGCGCGGCCGGCCGGGACGTCGTCGAGCACGGCCCCGCCGGATACCGGCTCGGCGTCGCCCCGGACGAGGTCGACGCCGTCGCGTTCGAGCGCGCCGTCGCCGCCGCCCGCCGGACGGACGACCCGGCGCGGCGGGCCGACGAGCTGGCCCGCGCCCTCGGACTGTGGCGCGGCCCCGCGCTCACCGACGTCGCCGGCGACGACTTCGCCCGCCCCGCCATCGCGCGCCTGGACGAGCTGCGGCTCGCCGCCGTCGAGGACCGGCTCGACGCCGACCGGGCCGCGGCCCGGCCCGCGCCGCCGCCCGCCGACCTCGCCGCCGTCGCCGCCGCGAACCCGCTGCGGGAGCGCCTCCGCGCCCACTACGTCCGCTCCCTGCACGCCGCCGGGCGCCGCGCCGACGCCCTCGACGCCTACGAGGAGACGCGCCGCGCCCTCGCCGACCGGCTCGGCGCCGACCCGTCCCCCGAACTCGCCGCCGTCCACCTGGCCGTCCTGCGCGACGACGGCGCCGGCACGTCCGCGAACGGCTCCGGCCCCGCGTCCCCCGGCGCCCGCCCCGCCGCCCCGGCCCGGCGCCGGACGAACCTGCCCGCGCAGCTCACGACGTTCGTCGGCCGGGAGGAGGAGTCGCGGCGCGTCGGCGAGCTGCTGCGCGGGCACCGGCTCGTCACCCTCACCGGCCCCGGCGGCGCGGGCAAGACCCGCCTCGCCGGGGAGATCGCCGCGGCGCACGTCGCCGGCACCCCGGACGGCGTCTGGTTCGTCCCGCTCGCCCCGGTCAGCGACCCCGGCGACCTCGCCCAGGCCGTCCTCACCGCGCTCGGCGCCGCCGAACCGATGTGGAGCACCGAGGCCCGGCCGCCCGCGCACCCCCTCGACCGGCTCACCGCCTTCCTCGCCGCCAAGAGCCTCGTCCTCGTCCTCGACAACTGCGAGCACCTCGTCGACGCCGTCGCCCGGCTCACCGACCACCTCCTCGCGCGGGCGCCCGGCGTCCGGATCCTCGCCACCAGCCGCGAGCCGCTCGGCATCACCGGCGAGTCGCTGTGCCCGGTCCCGTCCCTCCCGCTGCCGCCGCCCGCCCCCGACGGCGGACCCGACGGCGGACCCGACGGCGGACCCGGCCCGGACGAGGCGCTGCGGTACGCGGCCGTCCGGCTGTTCGCCGACCGCGCCGCCGCCGTCCGCCCCGGCTTCGCGGTCGACGCCGACACCGTCGGCGACGTCGTCGAGATCTGCCGCGCCCTCGACGGCGTCCCCCTCGCCATCGAACTGGCCGCCGCCCGGCTGCGCGCCCTCACCCCCGGCCAGGTCGCGGCCCGCCTCGGCGACCGGTTCCGGCTGCTGTCCGCCGGCAGCCGCGCCGCACTGCCCCGCCACCGCACCCTGCGCGCCGTCGTCGACTGGAGCTGGGACCTGCTCGACGACGTCGAACGCACCGTCCTGCGCCGGCTGTCGGTGTTCGCGGGCGGCGCCTCCCCGGCCGCCGCCGCCCGCGTCTGCGGCCTCGACGCCCCGGACGCCCCCGCGCCCGACGACGTCCTCGACGTGGTCGCCGCCCTGATCGACAAGTCGCTCGTCCTCGCGGACGGCGGCGCGGACGTCCGCTACCGGCTGCTGGAGACCGTCCGCGTCTACGCGGGCGAACGGCTCGAGGAGGCCGGCGAGGCGCGGCGGGTCCGCGCCGCGTACACCGCCCACTTCCTCGACCTCGCCGCCCGCGCCGACCCGGAACTGCGCCGCCCCGACCAGCTCCGCTGGGCCGAACGCCTGGCCGCCGAACGCGACAACCTGGCCGCCGCGCTCCGGCACGCCGTCGACGCGCGGGACGTCGAGACGGCGCTGCGGCTGTTCGGCTGCCTCATGTGGTTCTGGTTCATGCACGACATGGAGGTCGAGGCGGGCGCCCTCGCCGAAGCCGTCCGCGACCTCGCCGCCGGCGCGCCGCCGCCGGACCTGGCCGAGGAGTACGCCCTCGCCGTCCTGTCCGCCGGGCTCGTCGCCGAGTTCGCCTCCGGGTGCGGAGCGACGCTCGACTCGCTGCGCGCCGCCATCGAACGCTTCGTCCAGGCCGTCCCCGACGAGCCGTGCTACCCCATGCTCGCCCTCGCCCGTCCCGTCCGCGCCATCTTCGCGGGGGACGACGACGAGGCGCGCCGCCTCCTGAAGCGGCTCGACGGCCACCCGGACCCGTGGGTCGGCGCGATCTCCCGCGTCGTGCTCGGCCACCTCGCGATCAACGTCGGCGACATCGACGCCGCCGCGGTCGAGGCCGCCGCGGGCTGCGCCCGGTTCCGCGACATCGGCGACCGGTGGGGCCTGCTCGGCGCGCTCGGCTGCCAGGTCCAGGTCCACATCGCCCGCGGCGAGCTCGCCGCGGCCCTCGACCTCGCCGAGGAGGCGCAGCAGCTCGCCGACACGGGCATCGGCATGGACGCCGGCGTCATGATGCTCGTCCTCGTCGGCGAGGTCCGGATGCGGACCGGCGACCTCGCCGACGCCCGCAAGAACTTCCAGCAGGCCATGGACACCATGGAGCGGCGCGGCGACTACGCCGACGCCGGCACCGCCGCCCTCGCCCTCAGCGAACTGTCCCTCCGGGAAGGCGACCGGGACGCCGCCCGCGCGCTCGCCGCACGCGTCCACGAGTGGACCTGCGAGCGCCGGTACCGCCCCGACATCACCCTCGTCGCGCGCCGCGCCCACATGCGGCTCGGCTGCCTCGCCGGGGAGGACGGCGACCTCGACGCGGCCGCGCGCTGGCACGCCCGCGCCGTCGCCGGCCTGGACATCGACGTCTTCGCCGGCAACCCCACCCTCGCCGTCCTCGCCGAAGGGCTCGCCTCCCTCGCGGACGCGCGCGGCGAGCACGCCGCCGCCGCGGAACTCCTCGGCACCGCGCACGCCCTGCGCGGCTACCACGACGCCGGCTCCTACGACGACCGGCGGGTCGCCGAGTCCGCCGCGCGGGCCCTCGGCGCCGCCGCGTTCGGCGCCGCCCACCGGCGCGGACGGGCCGTCGACCGCGCCGCGTTCATCGCCCGCGCGCCCGGCCTCGCGGCCCCCGCCGGTCCCGACGAGGGAGACGGGCCGGACGGGCCGGACGGGCCGGGGCGTGCCGGAGCGCGCCTCGACCCGTGCGGCTGATCCGGTCGCCCGGTCACACGCGCCGCGTGTACATGCGGACGGCCAGCGGGAACGACACCATCACGATCCCGGCGGCCCACGCCAGGGTGACCCAGACGTGGTTCCCCACCTCGCCGCCGATCATGAGCGCCCGCATCGCGTCCGCGAGGTGCGTCACCGGGCTGACGTCCGTCCACGCCTGCAACCAGCCCGGCATCGTCGAGGTGTCCGCGACCAGGACGCTGCTTCCGAAGGTCAACGGCATGACCCAGACCATCGCGATGCCCTGCACCGTCTCCGGGCTCGGCGCCACCAGCCCCACCAGCACCGACACCCAGCACACCGCCAGGTAGAACACGTACGCGAGCGCGATCGCGGCCAGCACCGACAACGGATCGGTGCGGAACCGGAAGCCCAGCAGCGACCCGAAGCCCACCAGCATCGTCATCATGACGACGAACCGGACGGTGTCCCCGAGCACCGTCCCGATCAGCGGCGCGCTCCGCGCGATCGGCAGGCTGCGGAACCGGTCGAACACCCCGCGGTGGATGTCCTCGTTCAGCGCCACCCCCAGCCCCATCGTCGAGAACATCGCCGTCTGGGCCACCAAGCCCGGCAGCAGCACCTGCAGGTACGACTGCGTGTCGCCCGCCACCGCACCGCCGAACACGTACAGGAACATCAGCAGGAACACGATCGGCATCAGCGTCGTGTCGAGCAGCTTCTCCGGCGAGTGCCGCAGCTGCGAGACGTTCCGCCACGCCAGTGTCAGCCCGTGCCGCAGCGTCCGCCGCGGACCGATCCGGGCGGGCGGCTCTGCCGGGGACACCGTGACCGCGGTCATGCCAGGCTCCCTTCCCGCGCCGGCTCGTCCGCCGGCTCCTCGGCGGCATGGCCCGTCAGCGTCAGGAACACCTCGTCCAGGCTCGGCATCCGCACCGCCAACTCCGCCGGCGTCAGCGCCGCCTCGTCCAGCCGCCGCACCAGCGCCGACACCGCCCCCGGGTCGCTCACCGGCGCCGTCACCAGCCCCGTCGCCGCCTGCACGTCCGGGCGTCCCCCGGCCACCTCGGCCACGATCGCGGTGAGCTGCTCCACCCGGTACGGCTCCGCCGCCCGCACCGTGAGCGTCTGCCGCCCCACACGCCGCTTCAGCTCGCCGGACGTCCCCTCCGCGATCACACGGCCGTGGTCGAACACCGCGATGCGGTCCGCGAGCGCATCCGCCTCCTCGAGGTACTGCGTCGTGAGCAGCACCGTCGCCCCGTCCGCGACCACCGCGCGCACGGTCTCCCACACCTCGTTGCGCGCACGCGGGTCGAGGCCCGTCGTCGGCTCGTCCAGGTAGATGACGTCCGGCCGGTTGATCAGGCTCGCCGCGAGGTCGAGCCGCCGCCGCATCCCGCCCGAGTACGTCTTGACGGCACGCCGGCCCGCCTCCGCCAGCCGGAACCGCGCCAGCAGCTCCCGCGCCCGGGCCTTGGCCTCCGCACGTCCGAAGTCCAGCAGCCGCGCGATCATCACGAGGTTCTGCGTCCCCGACAGCTCCTCGTCCACCGACGCGTACTGCCCCGTCAGCCCGATCTTCGCCCGGACCCGGACCGCGTCCCGCACGACGTCGTAGCCGCACACCTCGGCGCGTCCCGAGTCGGGCTTGAGCAGCGTCGCGAGCACCCGCACCGCCGTCGTCTTCCCAGCCCCGTTCGGCCCCAGCACCCCGAGCACGCTGCCCCGCCGCACCGCGATGCTCACGCCGTCCAGGGCCTGCGTCTCCCCGAACCGCTTGCGCAGCGCCTCGGTGCGTATCACGTCGTCCATCCCCGTACCTTCCCGTCGTTCGCTGTGACGTCGACCACCGTCCGCGACCCCGCTGACACGGGGCCCACACGAGGGCCGCGGTGCTGACGCCGTCCTGACGCACGGCTGACGCGGGCGCCGGTACATGCACGTGACCAGCAGGTTTCCGGGAGGCGCCCTGGAGGTGGACGGCCCGATTTGACGATCGCTCCGGGGCTACCTAATGTTCTTCCTGCCCCAAGGGGATGCGGGACGCCGAGAGGCGGACGGCCCCGGGGAAGCCACCCAGACGAAAAACGGTTCGAAGCATGCTTCGGAGCGAGCTACTCTGGAATGGCAAGCCCGGACGGGATGCAGGACACCGCGAGGTGGCCGGCCCGAGGGACTCCTCCGAACGATCTTCCGAAGACGGTTCGCGCCGTCGGCGGCAGCATCCCGGAGGGCGGGCGACGAATCTGAAGATCGACTCGCAAGAGCCGGTTGACAGAGACGAAGACTCCGGTAAGATAGAAGGGTTGCCCCGGAGCGAGGGCCGCGAGAGCGGGACCGAGCGCGGTGGGTGTCCGTTTCTTGAGAACTCAACAGCGTGTTAAAAGCCAGTGCCTTTAACGATTCGGTCGGCAGGCCGGATCACTCCCGAGGCCCTGCACCCCCGTCAGGGGATGTGAGGCTGGGGATTTCTTTGAGGCAAGCACCCGAGTGGTGCATTGCCGGGATTGTTTCCAAGGTTTGGCTCTTCGGGTTCGCCCCCGAAGGGTCGGTAAGACCTTAATGGAGAGTTTGATCCTGGCTCA
>NZ_QHJN01000079.1:0-36192 GCF_003947565.1 Actinomadura sp. WAC 06369
TCGCGTCGCCGTTGCGGGCGAGGCGGCACAGCGCGTCGGCGGGGTCGCCGGGGTCGGGGTGCGCGGCGAGGACGGCGAGTTCGCGCGGGTCGGGGCCGCCGAGGTCGTCGGCGACGCGGCGGGGCAGGTCCCGGGGGTCGAGCCGGTCGAGCAGCGCGCGGCGGCGGGCGGGATCGGCGGTGAGGTGCCACAGGATCTCGAGGGCGCGGTGGCGGTGCGGCCGCAGGTGGGGGGCGACCGCGCCGCCGTCGAGGCCGAGGCCCGCCCACAGAGCATCGGCGGTGCGGGCGCCGCCGACGGCCTCGAGGGCGTCGAGCGCGGCGGCGGGCGCGCCGGGCAGCAGCGCGAGGACCGTCTCCTCGGCCGGGACGTGCCGCAGGTCGCGGATCGCCCGCAGGTACGGGACGGGGTCGGCGGCGCGGCGCGCGAGGGCGGTGACGGCGCCGCCCGCGTCCAGACCGGGGGCGCCCTGGGCGTCGAGCGCCACGAGGATCTCGAGCCGCCGCGCCGCGTCGCCGTCCGCGCGGGTCAGCTCCCGCAGGGCGGCGCGGCGCGCGGTGTACAGGACGATCGCGACGTCCTCGGCGGGGATCCGCCGGTCGGCGAGCGCGAGGCGGACCACGGACGGGACGTCGCGGTCGCGCGGGAAGTGGCCGCGCCGGTGCAGGCCGGTCAGGCAGGCGACGGCGGGGGCGGCGAGCAGCTCCGGGTCGGTGCACGCGAGGGCGAGCAGGTCGGGGACGTCGTCGCGGTCGGCGAGGCCGCCGAGCAGTTCGAGCGCCCGCCGCCGCACGGCGGGGGCCCGGCCGGGGTCGGCGGCGGCGTCCCGCACGAGGTCGCGGTGGCCGTGCCGGGCCGCGGCCTCGAGCGCGGCGCCGTCCGGTCCGGACGCGAGCAGCCGGAGGACGCGGCCGCGCGGCAGGGGGTCCAGGACGGCCCAGGGTTCGGCGAGCTCGCGCAGCGCGGCGGGGACGTCGGCGGCGAGGTCCGCGACGAGCGCGCGCGCAGGGGCGGGCGGCAGCAGGCCGGCGTGCAGGGCCTCCCGGACGACCCGGAACGCCTCGGCGCGCAGGACGGGGTCGGGGCGGGCGGCCAGTTCCCGGGCGAGCCGGGCGGGGTCCGCGACGGCGCCGGCGGCGAGCCCGCGGACGGCCTGGTACAGCGGCTCCCCGGCCGGTTCGTCCCGGACCTCGGCGGGACGGGCGGCGATCGCGCCGCGCAACCGCTCGATCCGGACATGCATCGCCGTTTCGGTCACGGCGCGATCCTAGGCGGCGGCGCGGTGCGCCGCTCGGCGATTATGGGGGCATGGAAGCGGTACCTGAGGACTGGGAGCGGGCCCTCGCGATCGTCGCGCACCCCGACGACCTGGAGTACGGGGGCTCGACGGCCGTCGCCAAGTGGACGGCCCAGGGCAAGACGGTGACGGAGGTGCTCGCCACGCGCGGCGAGGCCGGCATCGACGGGATGGACCCGGAGGAGGTGGCCCGCGTCCGGACGCTCGAGCAGATCGAGGCGGCCCGGATCGTCGGCGTGGAGACCGTCGAGTTCCTCGATCTCCAGGACGGGGTGCTCGAGTACGGGCTGCCGCTGCGGCGCGTCCTGGCGGCGGCGATCCGGCGGCACCGCCCGGAGGTGGTGGTCTCGGTCAACTTCCGGGAGTCGTTCCCGGGCGGCGGGTTCAACATGGCCGACCACCGGGTCCTCGGGCTCGCGGTCGCCGACGCGATCCGGGACGCCGCCAACCGGTGGGTCTTCCGGGACCTGGGCCTGGAGCCGTGGCAGGGGGTGCGGTTCGCGCTGTTCGGCGGGTCGCCGGAGGCCGGGCACTACGTGGACGTCACCGGCCACCTGGAGACGGGCATCGCGTCGCTGCGCGCGCACGAGGTGTACTTCTCGAACCTGGGCGCGGACTTCGACGCCGCCGCGTTCCTCACCGGCATGGCGGAGCCGGCCGGACGGGCCGTCGGCGTGGCGCACGCGATGCCG
Organism: Actinomadura sp. WAC 06369; assembly: GCF_003947565.1. Taxonomy (NCBI): domain Bacteria; kingdom Bacillati; phylum Actinomycetota; class Actinomycetes; order Streptosporangiales; family Thermomonosporaceae; genus Actinomadura; species Actinomadura sp. WAC 06369. The sequence goes on from NZ_QHJN01000079.1 coordinate 1,990, forward strand.
TTCGAGCTGATCGAGACCTGATCCGGGCGCGGCCGTCCGGGACGCGGCCGTCCGGGACGCGCCGACCGGGCGGCCGGGCGGGACCCGGCCCCGCGGCGGGCGGCCGCACGGCGCCCGGCCGCGGGTCGGGCGGCCGGGCGGGGACGGGTCAGCGCACCTCGGTGATCTCGGGGCCGCGCTCGAACGGCTTGAACTCCTGCTCGGCGGGCTCCTCGTCCTGCGCGTCCCCCTGGGACTCGCTGAACTCCTTCGGGATCTGCAGTTCGAGGAGTTCGCGGGGCGGCATCGGGGCGTCGCCGCGCACGACGACCACGCCGCGCAGCACGTCCTCGAGCACCTGCCACTGCTCCTCGTCCTCGATGGCGGCGCCCTGCACGACCGCCTGCAGGAACCAGCGCGGGCCGTCCACACCGAGGAAGCGGATGATCTGCGGCGCCCAGCCCTGCTCGACGAACTCGGCGGGGATCTGCTCGCGGACCTCCTGCGGCATCTCCGCGAGGACCTCCTCGGTCAGCGCGGCGGGCACCATCGCGAGGAGCTCGGCGCCGAACGGGCCGTCGCCCTCCTGGGTCTGCCCCTTCGCCTGCTCTTCGATGTCCTTGGCGGTCTCGGCGCGCACGTCGTCCCAGATGCCGCTGCGCTTCGGCGCGGCGAAGACCTGGAGCTGCATCGCGCTCTCCTGGTGCTGCACCAGGACGGCGACGGGACGGCCGTCGAGCGGCTTGCCCTGGTCGTCGACCCGGGTCGCCTCAAAGTTGACCTGGAACCCGAGGCCGGGCGCGACCGGCACCTGCAGGGACCCGAAGTCGAGGCGCTGCATCTCGGGGAAGGAGTCCTCGGAGTCCCAGGGACCGCCCGAAACGGCCTCGGGCTCGGCGGCGGCGTCCTCCGCGGCGGCGTCCTCGGCGTCCTGCTGCGCCGGCTCCTCGGTCACCTCGGGCTCCGCACGGCCCTCCTCGGCCCGTCGGCGACGTCCAAAAGCCACGACTCACACTCCTTCTCTCAACCTTCATCGGGGTGGGAGTACCCACCCGTGGAGCCGAACCCGCCGGTTCCGCGCGCCGATCCGGGAAGGGCGGCGACCTCGTGGAACACCGCCGTCTCCACCCGCTGCACGACCATCTGCGCGATGCGGTCGCCGCGCCGCAGCCGGACCGTGGCGCGGGGGTCGGTGTTCAGCAGGGTCACCTTGATCTCACCCCGATAGCCGGCATCGACGGTACCGGGTGCGTTGACTATGGTCACCCCCAACCTAGCGCCCAAACCGGACCTCGGGTGAACGAAAGCGGCGTAGCCGTCCGGCAGGGCGATCGCGATCCCGGTGGGGACGACCGCGCGCTCGCCCGGCGGCAGTTCGACGTCCTCGGCGGCGACGAGGTCGGCCCCGGCGTCCCCCGGGTGCGCGTAGGAGGGCAGCGGCAGCTCCGGATCGAGCCGTTCGATCAGTACGTCGACCTTGCCCACCGTCCACCTCGCGCTCGCGTCGAACCGCCTCGGAAACCACCTGACAATACCGACTCCGCGCACCCGTCCCGGCGCTGAAACGCCGCCGCGACACGGCTCCGGCCGGGTAAGTGATCCTTGACGTCGCCCGGCGACCTCGCTTCCATGGAAACCGAACTCCATTCGGAGACGAGCCCCCCAAGGACGGTGCGAAGTGGCGACGATGACGCGGGACCCGGCGACCGACCTGTCGGACCTGGAGTTCTGGTCCCGGCCGCAGCGCGAGCGCCTGGCGGCGTTCGCCCGGCTGCGGGAACGGGAGCACCCCGAGTTCTTCCCCGAACTGGGACTGCCGTTCATCAAGCAGGGCCCGGGCTACTGGGCGCTCACCCGGCACGCGGACGTGGTGGAGGCGAGCCGGACGCCGCAGGTGTTCAGCAGCGAGCCCACCTCCACCACCATCCCCGACATGCCGGGGTACATCGCCCGCTACCTCGGCTCGATCATCAACATGGACGACCCGCGGCACGCCAAGATCCGGCGGATCGTGTCGCGCGCGTTCACTCCGCGGGTCCTGGAGAAGCTGGAGACCGACATCCAGGCGACGGCGACCCGGATCGTGGACGACGTCCTGGAGCGCGGGCCCGGCGACTTCGTCACCGACGTCGCGGCCCGCCTCCCGCTGACGGTCATCTGCGACATGGTGGGCGTGCCGGAGCCGGTGCGGCCGATGGTCTTCGACCGGACGAACACGCTGCTGGGCATCGGCGACCCCGAGTACACTGCGGGCCGCGACTTCCGGGGCGAGATCACGCGCATCGGCGCGCTGTACGTCCTGGTGCGGGTGGTGACGGCCGCGTTCGAGCTGAACCACCTGGCGATGAAGCTCGCCCGGCGCCGCCGCCGGTACCCCGCCGACGACCTGATGTCCGCGCTCGTCACCGCCGAGGTGGACGGGGAGCGGCTCACCGACAAGGAGATCGGGTCGTTCTTCATCCTGCTCGTCGTGGCCGGGAACGAGACGACCCGGAACGCGATGTCGCACGGCCTGAAGCTGCTCACCGACAACCCCGAGCAGCGGGCGCTGCTGGCGGAGGACTTCGAGGCGCACATCCCCGGCGCCGTCGAGGAGATCGTCCGGATGGCGACGCCCGTCATCCAGATGCGCCGCACGGTCACCCGCGACCACGTGATGAACGGCCACACCTACCGGACCGGCGAGAAGGTCCTGCTGTTCTACAACTCCGCCAACCGGGACGCCGAGGTGTTCGAGAACCCCGACGCCTTCGACATCACCCGGTCGCCGAACCCGCACGTCGGGTTCGGCGGTCCCGGGCCGCACTTCTGCCTGGGCGCGAACCTGGCCCGCCGGGAGATCACGGTGATGTTCCGGGAGCTGTTCACGCGGGTCCCCGAGATCCGGGCGAACGGGCGCCCCGACCGGCTCTACTCGAACTTCATCAACGGCATCAAGCACCTGCCGTTCACCTACTGAGCCGCGCTCCGGAACGTTCCGGAGCGACGGTCCCGGACGTCGCGGGCGCGTCGTCGCGGCGCCCGGGACCGCCGCGGCTCAGGACGCCCGGCGCCCGGCGGCGGCGAGCGCGGCGGGCGAGGCCGCCAGGTACTCGGCGGCCCGCCGGGTGGAGCACTCGCGGGACGGGTGGTAGTCGCGGCGCAGGTAGGTGCGGGCCGCGGCGATCATGAACCGGTTGCCCGGGAAGAGGCCGCGGCGCACGGCCCGCCGGTAGTCGCGGACGCGCGGCCGGACGCCGTGCAGGGTCGGGTCCGCGCGGCACAGGTACGCGGCGCCGACGTACACCGCCAGCGGCATGGCGACGAGGCCGATGGCGAACGAGCGCACCCGCTGCGCGTACCCGCCCGCGACGTGGTCGTACACGTCGAACGCGACGGAGCGGTGCTCGACCTCCTCGGCGCCGTGCCAGCGCAGCAGGTCCAGCATCGTGGGGTCGGCGCCGGCGTCGTCGAGCGCGCGGGCGTCCAGGATCCACTGGCCGAGCACGGCGGTGTAGTGCTCGATCCCCGCGATGATCCCGATCCGCAGCGTCAGCCAGCGGCGCCGGGACAGCCCGGGGACCGGCGGCCGGTCGCCGAGCAGGTTCTTGAACAGCCACTCGATGCGGCGGGTCAGCGGGCGCGGGTCGAGCCCCCGCTCGCGCATCTGCCGGTCGAGGACGCCCTGGTGGGAGTAGGCGTGCACGGCCTCCTGGCCCATGAACCCCTTGACCTCCCGGTACAGGCGCTCGTCGTCCTCCACGAGCGGCAGCGCCTGCTTGTAGACGTGCACGAACCAGCGCTCCCCGGCGGGGAGGAGCAGGTGCAGCACGTTGATGAAGTGCGTGGCGACCGGCTCGCCGGGGATCCAGTGCAGCGGCGTGTCCGCCCAGTCGAACCTGACCCGCCGCGGGGTGATCTCGGGGTGCCGCTCGTCGGTCCCGGTCATGCGCGTCCTCCCCGGCCCGCCCAACAATTAGATTCGACGTCTAATATCTGGAGCGGGCCGGGGGAAGTCAAGGCCGCGACCGTGTGACGGCCGTTACGCGGAACGCCCTCCGGACGGGCCGCGGACGGCCGCGCCGAGCGGTGCTACGTGGCGGGCGCCAGCTCGACCTCGACCGTCAGCGCGGCGGGCGCGGCCTCAAGGGTGAGGTTTGCGATCCGCCCGGCGGCGGCCAGGTCGGGACGGGCGACGCGCACCGCCTCCGCGCCCCGGACGACCGCGCGCGCGACGTCGGCGCGCATCGACGCCCGCGCCTCCGACTTCGCCTTGCGGACCTGCCGCAGCGCCTCGCCCGTCGCGGCCAGCACCGCCGGGTCGCCGTCCAGGGGCAGCTCGGCGGGCGTCGGCCACGCCGCCGCGTGCACCGACCCCTGCCGCCACCACGACCAGACCTCCTCGGTGACGAACGGCAGCACCGGCGCGAACAGCCGCAGCAGCACCGACAGGGCCGTCCGCAGCGCCGCGCGCGCCGACCGCGCCTCCGGCCCGTCCCCGTACGCCCGGGACTTCACCAGTTCGAGGTAGTCGTCGCAGAACTCCCAGAAGAACCGCTCCGTCCGTTCGAGGGCGCGCGTGTAGTCGTAGCCCTCGAACGCCTCGGTGGCGTCGCGCACGACGCCCGCGAGCGATGCCAGCATCGCCCGGTCCAGCGGCTCGGTGACCGCCGCCGGCCCCTCGTCCTCGACACCGCCCAGCCCGAGCACGAACTTCGACGCGTTCAGCACCTTGATCGCGAGGCGGCGGCCGACCTTGATCTGCCCGGTGTCGAACGCGGTGTCGGTGCCCGGCCGCCCGCTCGCCGCCCAGTACCGGACGGCGTCCGACCCGTACTCGCGCAGCAGGTCGATCGGCGTGACGACGTTGCCCTTCGACTTCGACATCTTCTTGCGGTCGGGGTCGAGGATCCACCCGGACAGCGCGGTGTCGGTCCACGGCAGCGACCCGTGCTCCAGATGCGAGCGGACGACCGTGGAGAACAGCCAGGTGCGGATGATGTCGTGCGCCTGGGGCCGCAGGCTGTAGGGGAAGACGCGGCCGAACAGGTCGGCGTCGCGCTCCCAGCCGCCCGCGATCTGCGGGGTCAGCGACGACGTCGCCCACGTGTCCATGACGTCCGGGTCGCCGGCGAACCCGCCCGGCACGCCCCGCTGCTCCTCGGTGTACCCGGGCGGGACGTCCGACGACGGGTCGACCGGCAGCGCGTCCTCGGCCGGGACGATCGGCTCGTCGTAGACCGGTTCGCCCGCCGCGTCCAGCCGGTACCAGACGGGGATCGGCACGCCGAAGAACCGCTGCCGGGAGATCAGCCAGTCGCCGTTGAGGCCCTCGACCCAGTTGTCGTAGCGGGCCCGCATGTGCGGCGGGTGCCAGTTCAGCTCGGCGCCGCGCGCGAGCATCTCGGCGCGCATCCCCGCGTCGCGGCCGCCGTTGCGGATGTACCACTGCCGGGTCGTGACGATCTCGAGCGGCTTGGCGCCCTTCTCGTAGAACTTCACCGCCCGCGTGACCTTGCGCGGCTCGCCGTCCAGGTCGCCGGACCCGCGCAGCATCTCCACGATCCGCTCGCGCGCCGAGAACACCGTCTTGCCCGCCAGCTCCGCGTACGGCTCGGCGGGGACGCCGCGGGGCGGTTCGGCGGCCAGCCGCCCGTCCCAGCCGATCACCGCGCGGGTCGGCAGGTCGAGCTCGCGCCACCAGGTGACGTCGGCGACGTCGCCGAACGTGCAGATCATCGCGATGCCCGAGCCCTTGTCGGGCTCGGCGAGCCGGTGCGCGAGGACGGGCACCTCGACCCCGAACAGCGGCGTGCGGACGGTCGTGCCGAACAGCTCCGCGTACCGCTCGTCGTCGGGGTGCGCCACGAGCGCGACGCACGCGGGCAGCAGTTCGGGCCGCGTCGTCTCGATGTAGACGGGCCGCTCGGGCGCGTGGAAGCGGAGCCGGTGGAACGCCCCGGGCTGCTCGCGGTCCTCCAGCTCGGCCTGCGCGACGGCCGTGCGGAACGTGACGTCCCACAGCGTCGGCGCCTCGGCGACGTACGCCTCGCCGCGCGCGAGGTTGCGCAGGAACGCGCGCTGGGACGCCGTGCGGGACTCCGCGCCGATCGTGGTGTAGAGGTGGTTCCAGTCGACCGACAGGCCGACGCGGCGCCACAGCTCCTCGAACGCCTTCTCGTCGACCTCGGTGAGCCGCTCGCACAGCTCGATGAAGTTCCGCCGCGACACCGGGACCTGCCGCTTCGGGTCCGGCTTCGCCGGGGGCTCGAAGGCGGGGTCGTACGGCAGCGACGGATCGCAGCGGACGCCGAAGTGGTTCTGCACCCGCCGCTCGGTGGGCAGGCCGTTATCGTCCCACCCCATCGGGTAGAAGACCGCTCGACCGCGCATGCGCTGGAACCGTGCGACGGCGTCGGTGTGGGTGTAGGAGAAGACGTGGCCGACGTGGAGGGAGCCGCTGACCGTGGGCGGGGGCGTGTCGATCGAGAACACCTCGGCGCGCGGCCGGGTGCGGTCGAAGCGGTGGACGCCCTCCTCCTCCCACGCGCGTACCCACGTGTCCTCCAGGCCGTCGAGTGAGGGTTTGGCCGGAACATGCGGGGTACGCGGACGCTCTGTCATGCGCCAATCGTATTGACATCGCCCCCGGGCGCATGCGCATTTCCCGGCGCGCCCCGACCGCGTCGACCGCCCGGCCGGGGCGGGCACGGTCCGGTAGCGTCGGAGACGACAGGACGACTGGAGGACGAACATGGCGGACAAGGGCGAACTCGGCTGGCGGCTGACGGCCGGGGCCGCGGCCTTCGCGGGCGGTTTCGTCGCGAAGAAGGTCATCACCATGGCCTGGAAGAAGAGCACCGGCAAGGAGCCGCCGACCAACCCCGAGTCGCCCGACGTGGCGCTCGCCGAGGCGATCGGCTGGGCCGTGATGATGGGCGTCGGCATGGAGGTGGCGCGCCTGCTCGCCACCCGCGCCGTCGCGCACCAGTGGGCCAAGGGCACCGGTGCGCCCCCGTCCCACTTCAAGGTCGAGGGCTGACGGCGGCGGGCGCGGCGGGCGGCGCACGGCGTCCCCGCCGCGCCCGCCGTCCGCTCGTCGGCCGGGGGCTGGATCGGGCCGGGGCCGAGGTTCGGCTTCGGGCGCGGTCTGGTTCCGGGTTCGGGGCCGGCTCCGGTCACGAGGGGGGCGTGTCCGGAACGGGCCCGCGCCGGTCGTCCCGGGTCAGTCCCCGGAGGGCAGCCGCGGCCGGTCGCCCGGAAGCGGGGGCGGCACGCCCGCGGACGCGCGCAGGTCGGTGCGGATCGTGTTGGCCAGGGCCTTCGTCGCGCTCCGGTTGAGCGCGGCCCCCGCCGCCGCTCCGGTGAGCAGCGGCCCCATGGTGGTCATGCTGCGGCCGAACAGCCTCAGCATCCGCTTGCGCAGCGCGGCCTTCGCGGCCGAGCCGAGCGCGCTGCCGAGGGTGCCCGCCTCCAGCGGGTTGATGCCGCGCTGCCGCGCCCAGGACACGACGAACGCGCGGCCCCGCACGGTGCCGGAGCCCTCGACGCGGACGCCGTACACCTCGTGCAGTTCGGCGATCAGCTTGACCTCGATCGCCGCCAGGATCAGGGTCTCGGCGGCGAGCTGCGCGGGGGCGGTCAGCAGCAGCGGCGGTGCGGTGAACTGCACCGCGGCGAGCGCGCCGCCGGCGGCGCCGACGCCGGTGGTGGCGTTGCTCGCGACCCGGACCAGGCTGTCGGCCAGCGCCTCACCGGTCAGGCCGTGGTGGTGCGCGCTCAGGGTCTCCCGGTCGCGGATGGGGATGTGCGGCGCCACCTCGACGAGCAGGTCGCCGAGCCAGCGGCCGCGCGCGATGCCCGCGGCCCCCGCCCTGCGGGCGTTCTGGCCGAGCAGTTTCGCCAGTCGCCCGAGGAGGCGGCCGCGGGTCTCGCGGTCCATGTCCTCGTCGGCGGTGAGCCGGCCGACCAGCTCACCGAGTTCGGCGGAGCCGCCGACGTGCGCCGGCTCCACCTCGTCGTCCCGCCGTTTCTCCAGGTCTCCCGTCACCGGCCCGCCCCCGGGTCAGGCGCACTCACGGCAGATGGGCTGGCCGTTCTTCTCCTTGGCCAGCTGGCTGCGGTGGTGCACCAGGAAGCAGCGGGTGCAGGTGAACTCGTCCGCCTGCCGCGGCACGACGCGGAACGTGAGCTCCTCGTTCGACAGGTCCGCGCCCGGCAGGTCGGCGACCTCACCGGCGTCGAGGTCCTCGTCGATGATGCTCGCGGCCTTGTCGGCGCGACGGGCCTGGAGCTCCTGGAGGCTGTCCTCGTTGATGTCGTCGTCTGTCTTGCGCGGGCTGTCGTAGTCGGTCGCCATCTTCTATCTCCATCCCCCTCAGTGCTTTATGCGCCCCGTCGCGCGGAACTAACGCTCGAGGGACCGTTCTTGTGCCCGATCCGGGCGGGAAATTCTGTCACGGTTGGTGACGTGCGACACACGAGGCGCGACCGTTCCCACGAGTGACACCGATCACCCGCTTCTCTTCCTCGTGATGTGTCTTCCGTCACACGCCCGGCGGGCGTCCACGGCACGGCGAGCACTGCGTTTCCGTACCGGACGACGACCATCGGGGTTCCCGCGGCGGCGGGGATCATACCGGTCCCCGGAGCCGGGCGCGCACCGACCGGCCGCGGCGCGCCGCCCCGTTCGCGGCGGACGGCCCGGACACTGAACCGGACGGGCCGGTGAAACGTCTGAACTAACGCGATATGGTGCCCGCTCGGAGAGCTGGGGGCGGACCCCCGCGCAGGGGCGTCCGGCACACGGCCGGGAGGTGACCTCGCGGCCGGGTCCGGCGCACAATATCGCGGAACGACACCGCGGGTCACGGGAGGGTCAGATGCCGGATGCCGCTCCGCTGGAGCCAGGCGATCCCCGGGCACTGGGACAGTACGAGGTCATCGGGCGGCTCGGCGCCGGTGGGCAGGGCGCGGTCTTCCTGGGGAGGGCGCCGGGGAGCGGCGAGTACGTCGCGGTGAAGCTGCTGCACGCGCAGACGGCGAACGACCCGTCCGCGCGTGCCCGGTTCGTCCGCGAGGTGTCGGCCGCCCAGCGGGTGGAGCCGTTCTGCACCGCGCGCGTGCTCGAGGCCGACGTCCACGGCGACCAGCCCTACGTGGTCAGCGAGTTCATCGACGGCCCGTCCCTGCACGACGTCGTCGCGCACGAGGGCCCGCGCAACGCCGCCGACCTGGAGCGGCTCGCCATCGGCACCGCGACGGCGCTCGCCGCCATCCACGAGGCGGAGATCGTCCACCGCGACTTCAAGCCCAACAACGTCATGCTGGCGGCCGACGGCCCGCGCGTCGTCGACTTCGGCATCGCCCGGACGGTCAACTCGCAGGAGAGCGCCGTCACCGCGACCGGCATGGTCGTCGGCACCCCCGGCTACCTGGCGCCCGAGCAGCTGACCGGCGGCGCCCTCACCCCCGCGGTCGACATCTTCGCGTGGGGCGCGACGATGGTGTTCGCCGCGACCGGGCAGTCGCCGTTCGAGGCGGACACCCTCCCGGTGATCATCAACCGGATCCTGAACGAGGACCCGGACCTGTCGGCGCTGCCCCCCGGTCCGGTCCGCGACCTCGTGGGCCGCTGCCTGAACAAGGACGCCGGCCTGCGCCCGTCCGCCCCGCAGCTGCTGCTCAACCTGCTCGGGCACGTCGGCGCGGCCCCCGGGACGGGCGAGGCGAACCTGCTCGACCAGGGAACCCGGATCGCCGCGCAGCTCCCGGCGCCGCCGCCGGTCCCGCCGGCGCGGCAGCCGCAGCAGCAGATCACTCCCCCGCCGATGCCCATGCACCAGGCCGGGATGCCGGGCGCGCACGGCGCGCAGGGGCCGTCGACGCCCCCGGCGCAGCCGATCACGCCGCCGCCCATGCCGATGTACCAGAACGCGGGGATGCCGCCCGGGCCGCCGCAGCCGCAGCCGGGGATGCAGCCGCCGCCCCGGCCGCCGGGACCGCCCGGCCCGCCGCACGGCCACGGCGCCGTCCCGCCGGGGCAGCAGTACGGCCGGCAGAAGTCGAACGCGGGGCCGATCATCGCGATCGGCTGCGGCGCCCTCGCGGTCATCCTGATCCTGGTGATCGTGTTCGTCGTGGTCGCCGCCAACTCCGACGACGACGACTACGACCCGCCGACCACCCTGCCGACGTCGCGGACGGAGGAGCCGTACACGCCGTCGAGCGAACCGTCGAACGAGCCGTCGACCCGGTCCTCGCCGGGCTCCCGCGAGGGGCTCGTCGGGGTGTGGAAGGGCAACGGGAGGCAGCCCGCGGCGCCCGCGGACGGCCGCAACTTCACGGTGCAGTTCGCGCTGATCTACTCCAGCGGCACCGCCAAGTACACCTACGGCTCCTCGCACCCGACCTGCTACACCCGGCTCGAGCTGCTGAGCGAGTCCGGCACCAAGGTCGAGTACCGGGAGAGCCCGATGGCCGGGCAGGAGAAGGAGGACTGCGCCCCCGGATACGTCACCTTCAACCTCACCGGCGACCGGTCGGCGCGGTGGGAGTGGCGCCAGGAGCGCTCGGCGGCGAGCCCGTCCGCGTACGGCACCGTCTCCAAGTGATGATCGTCCGAATGATGATCGCGTAAAGTCGCGAGAAGGACGTCGCCCTCCTCCCCCGAAGGACTCCACATGCCCGAGGCCGCGCCCCTCCGACCGGGCGATCCGGAGCACCTGGGTCCGTACCGGCTGACCGGGCTGCTCGGGGAGGGCGGGCAGGGCGCCGTCTTCCTCGGCGAGGACGAGGAGGGCGGCGCGGTCGCCGTCAAGCTGCTGCACGCCCGGTTCAGCGGCGACCCGAAGGCGCGCTCCCGGTTCGCCGCCGAGGTCGCGGTGGCCAAGCGGGTCTCGCCGTTCTGCACCGCGCGCGTCCTGGACTCCGACGTCGAGGGCGACCGGCCCTACATCGTCAGCGAGTTCATCGACGGCCCGTCGCTGTCGATGGTGCTCGCCGAGGACGGCCCGCGCCGCGGCGCCGACCTGGACCGGCTCGCGATCGGCACGATGACGGCGCTGGCCGCCATCCACCAGGCCGGGGTGGTGCACCGCGACTTCAAGCCCGGCAACGTGCTGCTCGCCCCGGACGGCCCCCGCGTCATCGACTTCGGGATCGCGCGGGCGCTGGACGCCACCGGGACGATGTCGAGCGTCGCGGTCGGCACCCCCGCCTACATGTCGCCCGAGCAGATCTCCGGCAACCAGGTGGGGCCCGCCGCGGACGTCTGGTCGTGGGGCGCGACGATGGCGTACGCGGCGAACGGGCGCCCCGCCTTCGGGCAGGACTCCATCCCCGCGGTGATGAACCGCATCCTGAACCTCCCGCCGGACCTCGGCGGCCTCCAGGAGCCGCTGCGCGGGCTCGTCCTGGCGTGCCTGGCCAAGAACCCGGCGCTGCGGCCCGCGTCCCAGCAGGTCCTGGCGCACCTGCTGACCCTCGCCGGGAGCCTGCGCCGCCCGGGGTCCGCCCCGGCGGCCGGGGACGCGGAGATGCTCACCAGGGGCGCCGAGACGGCCGCCGCGGAGTCGGCGCCGCGGCTGCGGTCGGGGGCGACGCCGCCGCCCGGGTCGCCCATCCACCCGGGGGCGTCCACACCTCCGCCCGGGTCGCCCGTCCACCCGGGCGCGTCGACGCCGCCGCCGGGGTCGTCCGCCCATCCGGGCGCGTCGACGCCGCCGCCGGGGTCGTCCGCCCATCCGGGCGCGTCGACGCCGCCGCCGGGGTCGTCCGCCCACCCGGGGGCCGTACCCGGTGCGCTGCCCGCGCTGCCCGCGCCGGGTCCCGCCCCGCAGCCGCCCGCCGTCCCGGGACGGCCGGGCGCCGCGCCCGGCTGGCCCGGCGCGCACCCGCTCCCGGCGGGCCCGACGGCCGGACGGCCGGGACCGGGCGGCACGTGGCCGGGCCGGGCCGCCCCCGCCGGGCAGGGCGGCGACCCCACCGAGCCGGTCCGGGGAGGCCGCGGACGGTCCCGGATGCGCGTGCTCGCGGGCGCCGGCGGCGCCGCGTTCGTCGCGCTGGTGCTCGTCGGCACCGTGGTCCTCGTGCGGATGGGCGGCGACGGGGAGGAGACCGGTCCGCCGACCGGGCGGACGGGCGGCACCCTGGCGATGTCGGCGCCCGCCCTGCTCGGCTCCGGCCGCGGGATCGACCCCTCGCACAGCTACGGCGGCACCGAGCGGTTCCTCGGCAAGCAGCTCTACACCGGCCTGACCGCCGTCGGTACCGACGGCCGCGTCCGCAACATGCTCGCCACCGAGATCCGGCCCGAGGAGAGCTGCCGGGAGTGGCACATCGTGCTGCGCGACGGGACGACGTTCAGCGACGGGCAGCCGGTGGACGGGCAGGCGTTCGCCCGCGGCTGGGCGCGCGCCGCGGCCACCGAGGAGGGCGCGGGCCCCTACCTGATGGCCGACATCGAGGGGTTCGACGCCGTGGCGAGCGGCGACGCGGACGCGTTCTCCGGGGTCAAGACGACGCCGAACGGCCTGTCGCTCCGGCTCACCTCGCCGAACTGCGACTTCCCCGCGCGCCTCGCCGACCCCGTCTTCGCGCCCCTGCCGGCGTCCGCCGGCGAGCCCGACAACGAGGCGTTCAACCGGCGCCCGATCGGCAACGGGCCGTTCCTGCTGGAGAGCTACACCCCCGGCAAGGAGGTCGTGCTCGCCCGCAACGAGGCGTGGGCGTTCGGCGAGACCAAGCTGGACCGCGTCGAGGTCCGGCTGGCGCCCGACTCCGCCCTGTCGCGCGGGCTGTTCCAGTCGGACGAGATCGGCTGGGGCCACCTGGCCGGCATGACCGACTTCGGCTCCGTCGCCGACGACCCCGCCTTCACCACGCGGCCCGTCCCGTACGTCCGGATGCTGGTGCCGATCACGGCGCGCGGGCCGATGAAGTCGCGGGAGGCGCGGCTCGCGGTGTCGTACGCGCTGGATCGCGCCGCGCTCGCCCGGCTGACCGGCGGGGGCGACGTCCCGGCGCGCGGCCTGGTGCCGCAGGCCCTCCCCGGGTTCGGGCGGCCCGGCGTGTGCGCGTCCTGCGACGCGGCGGACATCACGCGGGCGAAGGCGCTCGCCGCGGAGGCCGACCTCGGCTCGGACACGACCGTCCGGCTGTCGTACCGGACCACGGGCGACGAGCAGAAGCTCGCCGAGGCGATCAGGCGGCGGCTGGAGCAGGTGCTCGGCTGGAAGATCGAGATGAAGGCCACGCCCGTCACCGAGTACGCCGAGTACCGCGACGGCCTGGTCGGCGACGACGCGTCCGGGCTGGCCCTGTTCTCCTGGGGCCCGGACTACGCGAGCCCCTACACGATGCTGTGGCCGCTGCTCGGCGGGACGCTCGTGGCGACCGACGACAACGACTACAACAACCTGTCCGGCTGGAAGAGCGGCCGGTTCGACGAGGTCATGGGGCAGGCGGTCCGCACGGCCTCCGGGCAGGAGCGCACCGGCCTGTACAAGCAGGCGGAGAAGACGGCGCTGGACGACATGGCCCTCGTCCCGCTGATCAACGAGGGCGCCGCCGCGCTGGTCGACGACCGGTACGTCAACCTCGAGATGGACTACGACGGCGACCCGACGCTGGCGACCGCCGCCCTGGAGTGACCCGGCGGGCGGCGGTCCGCGCGGCGGCCGTCAGCCCGGGGGCAGGCGGACGGTGACGATCAGCCCGCCGCCGGGGCGGGGCGCGGCGTACACGGCGCCGCGGTGCGCCAGCACGACGGACCGGACGATCGACAGGCCGAGGCCCGCGCCCTTGGCCGACTCGACGCGGTCGGCGTTCAGCCGCCGGAACGGCTCGAACAGCCGCTCCACCTCGTACGCGGGCACCACCGGGCCGGTGTTCTCGACCTGGACGGTGGCGTAGCCGTCCAGCAGCCCGGTGCGGATCCACAGCTCGCCGCCGTCCGCGTTGTGCTTGATCGCGTTCTCCACCAGGTTCGACACCAGGTGCTCCAGCAGGACCGGATCGCCCGACGCGGTGCCGGACGTCAGCTCCGGGTGCACCGCGACGTCGTTGTCGTGCTCGCGGCGCCCCGAGTGCTCCAGGACCGTCGACGCCACGTCCGCGAGGTCCACCGGCGCGCGGGTGGTCAGCTCCCGCTCGCTGCGGGCCAGCAGCAGCAGGCCCTCGATCAGCCGCTCGTGCCGCGCGTTGGTCGCCAGCAGCGTCCGCCCGACGGCGCGCAGGTCGTCCGACGCCTCCGGGTCGCCGAGCGCGACCTCCAGCAGCGTCCGGTTGATCGCGAGAGGCGTGCGCAGCTCGTGCGAGGCGTTCGCGACGAACCGGCGCTGCGAGTCGAACGCCTCCCCGAGCCGCTCCAGCATCGCGTCGAAGGTGTCGGCGAGCTCCTTGATCTCGTCCTCGGGGCCCTCCAGCGCGATCCGCTCGTGCAGGGTGCTCTCCGACAGCCGCCGCGCCGTCGCGGTCACCCGCTGCAGCGGGCTGAGCGCCCGGTCGGCGACGAACCAGCCGAGGACCAGCGTGATGATCCCGACTCCGGCGAGCGCCACCAGCGACCGCCCGACGAGCTGCTTCATCGTCTGCTCGACGAACTGGCGCTGCAGCGCCGCCGCCTCCTCCTGCGAGATGCCGAGCCCGATCACCTGGACGTTGCTCAGGATGTTCGCCATCAGGATCGAGACCACGAACAGCAGCAGCGCCCCGGCCATGAAGAACAGCAGCCCGTACAGCAGAGTGAGCCGCAGCCGGACGCTCATCCGGCTCGGCAGCGCCTGGACGGCCGAGGCCCCGTCGCCGTCGGCGCGCCACACGCCCTTGGGGCCGGGCGGGGGCGGGACCTGCTGCGGCCCCGGACGCCGCCAGGGGCCGGTGCGGCGCACCGGCGAGGGCTGCGTGTCCGTCGCGCCGGCCGCGGTCGCGCCGGGGCGGTCCCCGGCGTCTCCCTCGGGCGCCGTCACAGCCGGTACCCCACGCCCGGGACCGTCTCGATGACCGGCGGGTCGCCGAGCTTCTTGCGGAGCGTCATCATCGTGACCCGCACGACGTTCGTGAACGGGTCGATGTGCTCGTCCCACGCCTTCTCCAGGAGCTGCTCGGAGCTGACGACGGCGCCGTCCGCGCTCAGCAGCACCTCCAGGACCGCGAACTCCTTGCGCGTCAGGTCGACCTGCCGGCCGTCCCGCGCGACCTCCCGCCGGCCCGGGTCCAGGCGGACGCCCGACCGCTCCAGCACGGGCGGCAGCGGCGCCGCCGCGCGGCGGCCCAGCGCCCGCACCCGCGCGATCAGCTCCGCGAACGCGAACGGCTTCGCCAGGTAGTCGTCGGCGCCGATCTGTAGGCCCTCCACGCGGTCGTCCAGCTCGCCCGCCGCGGTCAGCATGATGATCCGCGCGGGGTACCGCTGGGCGACGAGCTGCTTGCAGACGTCGTCGCCGTGGACCTTCGGCAGGTCGCGGTCCAGGACGATCACGTCGTAGTCGTTCACGCCCGTCCGCTCCAGCGCCCCGGCGCCGTCGTAGGCCACGTCCACCGCCAGCGCGTCCCTGCGCAGGCCGGTGGCGATCGCGTCGGCGAGCACCCGCTCGTCCTCGACGACTAGAACACGCACTCGTTCCCCCTCCGGTCGGACGGGCCCTGCCGCCCCGCGTTACAGATATGCCATGCGCGCCGTAAGACCCCCGTAAGCAGGCGTTCAAGAGGCCGCCGGGTCCCGTACGCAAGAATCCGCGAAAATTGCATCGGCGAACAGGTTTGCTTCAAGCGTACGTGTGGGTAGGGATGGGCAGGATCCGGGAGGAGGCTCATGGGCGAGTTGACGCGCACTATCCAGCAGCGGCTCGACGACGCGTACGCGTCGCTGCGCAGCGCCCACGCAGATGGGGACACCTACCTGGCGGACATCCGCCGGGAGGAGATCAGCGAACTGCGCCGGATCGCAGCGAACCACGACATCGGGATCGAACCACCCCGCTGCGACTGATTCCCTGCGACTGGTTCGCCGGGGACTCCCCCGGAGGCCATCACTGATCGAAACCCCCGCCGCACGGCCCGGGACCCCACGGTCCCGGGCTCTTCACGTTCCGGGGGCCGACCCCCGCGCGCCGGAGGCCGTTCAGTCGCGGGCGGGGTCCAGGGGCGCCAGGAGGCCGTCGTGGAGGGCTTTGAAGACGTCCGGGGCGGCGGCCAGCGTGAACTCCGGGCCCGGGGGCGTACCGTGCATGCCCTCGACCCGGCCGCCCGCCTCCTCGACGATCAGCGCGCCCGCGGCGATGTCCCACGCCTGGACGCCGCGCTCGTAGTAGGCGTCCACCCGGCCCGCGGCGAGGGAGCACAGGTCGACGCAGCAGGATCCGCCGCGGCGGATGTCGCGGACGTGCGGCAGGATTCCCGTGAGCATCTCGGCCTGGCGGGCGCGGCGGGCGGCCGAGTACCCGAACCCGGTCGCGACGAGCGCGCGGCCGAGGGGGACGCCGGTGTTCACGCGCAGCTCGCGGGTGCCCGAGGCGGTGTGCAGGAGCGCGCCGCCGCCGCGCACGGCCGTGTACGTCTCGCCGCGGCGCGGCATCTCGACGGCCCCCGCGACGGCCCGTCCGTCCACCTCGGCGGCGATGCTGACGGCCCAGTCCGGCAGGTCGTACAGGTAGTTCACGGTGCCGTCGATCGGGTCGATCACCCAGCGGACGCCGCTGCCGCCGGCCCGGGTGCCGCCCTCCTCGCCGAGGAAGGCGTCGTCCGGGCGGGCCTCCCGGATCCGCTCGATGATGAGCTGCTCGGCGGCGCGGTCCATCTGCGTGACGACGTCGGTCGGGCTCGACTTGGTCTGCACGACGTCCGGCCCGTCGGCGGGGCGCTTGTCGACGAGCATCCGGCCGGCCTCGCGGGCGGTCGCGAGGGCCAGGTCCAGCAGTTCCTCGGGCAGGCTCATGCGTTCTCCCGTTCGGTGAGCAGCTCGCGGGCCAGCGCGGCGAAGCGGCGGTCGCCGCCGGGCGTGGCGGCCCGCGCGAACGCCATGCCGAGTTCGGCGGCGCGGTCGGCGGCCTCCACGTCGAGGTCGAACTTGACCTCCATGTGGTCGGAGACGAACCCGATCGGGACGGCCGCGACCGCGCGGACGCCCGCGCCGTGCAGGGCGTCCAGGTGGTCGGTGATCTGCGGCTCCAGCCACGGCTGGGACGGGGGGCCGCTGCGGCTCTGGTAGACGAGGTCCCACGGCCTGCCGGGCGCGGCCGCCGCGGCGACGCGGCGCGCGGCCTCCTCGAGCTCGGCGACGTACGCCTCGCGGTTCGGCTGCGCGAGGGGCACGCTGTGCGCGGTGAAGACGAGGCGCGCGTCGTCCGGGAGCTCGCTCAGGGCGCTGATCGCGGCGTCCGTGAACGGGTCTAGGAAGCCGGGGCGGTCCCAGTAGACCGGGAGCTTGTCGATCTCGGGGGCGCCCGGGACCTCCGCCCGCGCGCGCGCGATGTCTTCGAGGTACTGGTCGTTGGTGGAGTAGCCGCTGTAGGCGGACGTCGCGAACGCGGCGGCGCGCCGGATCCCGTCGTCCTTCATCCGGCGGACGGTGTCGGCCAGGTACGGGGTCCAGTTGCGGTTGCCCCAGTAGACCGGGACGTCGACGCCGTTGGCCGCGAAGTCGGCCTCGATGGCGGCCTTCAGCTCGCGGCAGAGCCGGTTGATCGGGCTGACCCCGCCGAAGAGGTAGTAGTGCTCCCCCACCTCCTCCAGGCGCTCGCGCGGGATGTTGCGCCCGCGGGTCACGTTCTCGAGGAACGGGATCACGTCGTCGGGCCCTTCCGGCCCGCCGAAGGAGATCAGCAGCAAAGCGTCGTACGACGTCATGCCTCCATCCAACCAGCCGCCTTCCGGTGGCCGGTTCCGGCGGGGCCACGTGTCGCCAAAGCCACACGGGCCGCCCACCCGGGCCGCCCGGACGGGACGCGCGGACGGGCCGTCCGGAGGGATGTCCGGGCCCGATCGTCCAGGCGGGCTCAGGAGTAGGCGTCCGCGTACGCCTTGGCGAGGTTGAGCACCTTCTGCACGTACCAGTCGGCGTGGTTGTAGTGCCAGACGGCCCGGTAGAGCTGCTGCCCGCCCTGCCCGGCGCCGTTCGCGCACAGGTACTTCGCGGCGCCCGGGATGGCGTCGTAGGGGTTCATGATGTCGGCCTTGCCGTCGCCGTCGCCGTCCACCCCGTACGCCTTCCAGGTGGCGGGCATGAACTGCATGGGTCCGAGCGCCCCGGCGCTGGACGGGCCGACGTTGCGCCCGTGGCTGCTCTCGACCTGCCCGATCGCGGCGAGGACCGTCCAGGACAGGCCTGGGCACGTCGTCGCGGCCCGCTTGTACAGGTCGAGGTAGTCGGTCGCCCGGCCGCTGCCCGGCGCCCGGTGCTGGCTCGCGTGCAGGTTCACGACCTCCACGCCGCCGCCGAGGATCTGCTTCACCGCCTTGACGGTGGTCGCCGGGTCCACGCCGGGGGCGTTGACGAGGACCGCGACGTTCGGGACCAGGCCCATGTCCGCGCCGGCCTTCTCGCTGACGAGCATGTTGACGCCGGGGAGCCCGAGCTCGCCCGATCCGCCCATCACGAGGTTCGGCATCGTCCGGCCGACCACCGGGTACCGGGTGCCGCGGGCGAGCCGGAGCTCTTCGGCGACGTCCGGGGTGGTGACGAACTCGTCCGCGGCCAGCGCCGCCCACAGGGCCGTGTTCTTGGCGGTGCCGGGCGGCGTCCACGAGCGGAACGCCGACGGGTCGACGGCCAGCGCGTTCACCGCCCGGTTCTGCAGCTGGATCGCGCCGCCCGCGACCGCCGTGACCTCGCCGACCCGCTTCAGCTTCGCCAGCCGCTTGATCTTCGCCTGCGGGATCGTGGCGGTGCCGACCGCGAGGACGTCCGGCGGCACCACGCGGCGCAGCGGCGCGACGTCGCCGCCGTCGGCCACGGTCACCGGCTTGCCGCGGGCCGCGCTCGGCGGGACGACCGTGCGCCCGCCGCCGCCGTCGCCGTCCGGCCGCTCGGAGCCGCTCTCGGCCGCCGTCATGGCCGCGTACACGCCGCCGGACGTGGTGCCGACCGCGAGGACCGCGATACCCGCGATGATCAGGGGAAGGCCGCGGAGCGCCCGTCCGGGGGGCCGGGCCCCGGCGCGGTCCCGCTTCTTCTTCTCCGGCCTGCGCTTCGGCGGGCGTGTCACGGATGGAGGAGCCACAACATTTCCCAACGAGCGTCACTAGCGGTCGGTTACACGTCTGCGCACTTCTTGCCCGGACATACCCCGGTCAAGGGGGTGACGTCGCGGAATGTTCACCGCGAGGCCCCGGATCCCGGTGCGGGACCGCGCCCGCGGTTACCGGATAGTACGGTATCGCCCCTTCCGTCCCAGCGAGGGTCCTCCCGGGACGCCCGGACGGCCGGCGGACGATCAGTAAACGTGAACTTTCCTCACGATCGATTGCCGAGTAGAGTCGCCGCATGTCACCCGTGAGCAACCAAACGTGGCGGAACTGGGCCGGAAACCAGCAGGTCCGCCCGCACCGCGTCACGACGCCGCGGACGGCCGACGAGGTCGCCGCGGCCGTCCGCGCGGCGGCCGACGAGGGCCGCACGGTCCGGATGACCGGGACCGGACACTCCTTCACCGGCGCGGCCGTCGCCGAGGGCGTGCTGCTGCGCCCGTCCGCCCTCACCGCGGTCCGGTCCGTCGACACCGCGACCGGGCTCGTGACCGTCGAGGCGGGCCTCCCGCTGCACCGGCTGAACCGGCTGCTGGACGACCACGGGCTCGCCCTCGCCAACATGGGCGACATCCAGGAGCAGACCGTGGCCGGCGCGATCCAGACCGCCACGCACGGCACCGGCCGCGACGCCGCCGGGCTCGTCTCCCAGGTCGCCGCGCTGGAGCTGGTGCTCGCCGACGGGACGACCGTGACGTGCTCGCGGGACGAGCGCCCCGACCTGTTCGACGCCGCCCGCGCGGGCCTCGGCGCCCTCGGGATCGTCACCGCCGTCACGTGGCGGACCGTCCCCGCGTTCCGGCTGCGCGCGCGGGAGGAGCCGATGGAGTGGGACGAGGTCCTCGCGCGGATCGACGAGTTCGACGAGGCCAACGAGCACTTCGAGTTCTACTGGTTCCCGCACACCGACGGCTGCCTCACCAAGCGGAACAACCGGGTCGAGGGCCCCGCCGAGCCGCTGTCGAGGTTCCGGTACTGGCTGGACGACCGGTTCCTGTCCAACACCGTCTTCGGGGCCGTCAACCGGCTCACGCACGCCGTGCCCGCGGCGACCCCGTTCGTCAACGGCATCTCCGCCAAGGCCCTGGGCGCCCGCACGTACACCGACACGTCCTACAAGGTCTTCACGAGCCCGCGCACCGTCCGCTTCAAGGAGCAGGAGTACGCGATCCCGCGCGAGGAGATCGTCCCGGCGCTGCGGGAGGTCCGCGCCCAGTTCGCCCGGCGGGACTGGCGGGTCAGCTTCCCGATCGAGGTGCGGCTGCTCCCGCCCGAGGACGCCTGGCTGTCGATGGCGCACGCCCGCCGCACCGCGTTCATCGCCGTCCACGTGTTCAACCGCGACGCCCACGAGGACTACTTCCGCGGCGTCGAGGACGTCCTCACCGCGATCGGCGGCCGCCCGCACTGGGGCAAGCTGCACACCCGCGACGCCGCGTACCTGGAGAAGGCGTACCCCCGGTTCGCGGACTTCCGCGCGCTGCGCGACGAACTCGACCCCGACCGCCGCTTCGCCAACCCCTACACCCGGCGGGTCTTCGGCGACTGAGCCGGTTCCCCGCGACCGCGCCGGAACCGGCCCCGCGCCGATCCCCGGCGACCGCGTCAGTTCCCGGTGTCCGCGTCCGTCCCGTTCTGCTGCTCCTGGCCGCCGCCGGACGGCGGGGACGCGGTGGGCGTGTCGGGGGTCTCGGGCGCCGTCGTCGGGGGCGGCCCGGTCGGCTCGTCCGTCGTCCCGCCGGTGGGCGCGTCGCCGGACGGTCCGGGCGTCGCGCCGCCCGTGGGGTCCGTCCCGGTCTCGCCGCCGGACTCGCCGGTGCCGCCGGTCGGCGCCTCCTCCGCCGGGCTCTCGGCGGGGGCCTCGGCGGGCGCGGTGCCCCCACCGGTCGGCGCGTCCGTCGGGGTCTCCTCGACCCGGCCGCCCGACCCGTCGCCGTCGCCGCCGAGGACGTGCGTGACGGTGAGGCCGCCGCCGCTGCCGCCGCCGATCGGACCGCCGGTGGTCGCCTCGTAGACCGTGATCCCGCCGAGCACCACCGCGAACACCGCGGCGGACGACGCCGCGAGCTTCACCCAGTTCTGCTTCGCCCACGCGAGCGTCTCGTCCAGGGCCGAGCGCCGGGCGACCCGCCGCCAGGCGTCCTCGCCCGCCTCCGCGGCGAGCGCGCCGGCGACCGTGCGGGCCGGGTCGACCCGCGTCGCCCCCGGGTCGCCGTGCGGGCCGTCGAGCCGGGTGGCGTTCGGGTCGCCGTGCGGGCCGTCGAGGAGGCCGGCGCCCGCGTCCAGCCGCGTCGCGTTCGGGTCCCCGCCGGGCGGCCGGACCATCGTGCGGGCCGGGTCCGCGCCCGCGGGCCAGACCGCGGTCCGGGTCGGGTCGGCGCTCGTCGCTTCCTCCGCCGCGTCCTCGGCCGTCTCCCGGCGGCGCGCGGCGCCGTGCACGTGGGACATGTCCCGGATCTGGTCGCGCCCCTGGTCCAGGTAGTGCTTGCAGACGGCGGCGCCCGCCGTCGAGATCACGCTCATCAGCGCGGTGCCGATGACCGTCCCGTACACCCCCAGGAAGGACGCGCCGATCGCGGCGACGGCCGTCGCGACCCCGCTCGCGATCACCTGCGTCGTGCTCAGATCGGGAAGCTTGCGGCGCATTACCCCGATTCACCCCCGTTGAATCCCCCAAAGTCTCCGGAATCGAAACTAACCGGACGATCACGGTGTTCCGAACCGCAACGTGACGCTCGCTACGCGAACCGGGTGGAGACGGGCGTTCGCGTGCGGCACAGTGGGGAAAAGGTTCCTCAAGTTTCAGACAGAGGGCCTTCGGCCGGACCCGGGCACCGGCAAGCTTGGTCAGGCGCCTCCTTCCTCGACGTGGAGGGGGCTTCGAGAGCGGCGATGTTCGGACATGCCGGGTACGGTGCTGGCAGCAGGTGTGTCCGGAAGAGAGACTCGGGAACCCGGGGGAAGGGCACGCATGCGCCCTCGGCGGGCAACGGACGGCCGGGCGGTGCGGGAGCGGTGACGCGCTCGCATCCGGCTCGCGGTCCGGCGCCCTCCGTGCCGTCAGGACAGGGCAGGAAGGACACGCATGCAGGAGCTGCGCCTCGTCGCGGTCAGCGAGGACGGTACGTACCTCGTCCTGGCCACCGCGGGCCGAGGCACCCGGTTCACCCTGCCCGTCGACGACCGGCTCCGCGCCGCGGTCCGTGGGCACTTCTCCCGCCTCGGCCAGTTCGAGATCGAAGTGGAGAGTCCCTTGCGTCCCAAGGAGATCCAGGCCCGCATCAGGTCCGGCGAGACCGCGGAGGAGATCGCCGAGTCCGCGGGCATCCCCGTGGAGCGGGTCCGCTGGTTCGAGGGCCCGGTCCTGCAGGAACGCGAGTACATGGCGCAGCAGGCGCAGCGCGTCACCGTCCGGCGGCCCGGCGAGTCCACGCCCGGCCCGCCGCTCGGCGAGACCGTCGAGGAGCGCCTCGGCCGCGGCGGCGTCGACCTCGAGGACGTCGAGTGGGACGCCTGGAAGTGCGACGACGGCACCTGGCGCGTCCGCCTCTCCTTCTTCGACAACGGCCGCCCGCACGCCGCCGAGTGGGCGTTCGACCCGCGCCGCCGGAACGTCTCCCCGCTGGACGAGATCGCCGCGCGGCTCAGCGCCGGCGACTGGGACGACGATGACGACCTCTCCGACACCGTCACCCCGCTGGTCCCCCGCCGCCCCGCGATGAAGGTCGTCACCGACGGCCGCGACGTGGGCCGCGAGATCCGCGAGGTGGGCCCGCGCGACTTCGGGCGCGGCCTGCCCGCCGACCCCGAGCCGCCGCTCGAGCGCGCGTCCGAGCCGCCGCTGCGCGCCGCCGAGCCCCGCGAGTACATCGTCGAGCGCGGCCGCATCGTCGACCCGCGCCCCGCGTTCCCCGGCGGCCGCGACCCCGGGCGCCCCCGCGAGGCCGCCGCCGGCCGCGAGCCCATCCGCCCGTTCGACGACGCCGAGCCCGAGGCGCCGTCCGCCGGGACGCGCCCCGAGGCCCGCCCCAGCGAGGCGCCGTGGCGCCGCGCGCCCGAGCCGTCCCTGGAGGAGCTCGGGGGCATCGAGGGCATCGAGGGCCTCACGGCCCCGGCGGAGGCCGCGAAACCGGCGGACGCCCCGGCCGCCGAGGACGAGCCGGCGGCCGACGAGACGCCGCGGGAGCGCGCCGGCGAGGACGAGGAGACCCCCGAACCCGCCGCCGAGGCCGCCGAGACGGACGAGGACGCGCGCCCGGACACCGCCGACGAGGCGGCCGAGGCCGACGCCGACGAGCCCGCCCCGGAGCGGGACGACGCCGAAGCCGACGCCCGTCCGGCCGGCGAACCGGACGAGCCGGAGACGCACGCGGACACCGCGGCCGAGACGCCCGCGGACGAGCCCACGGCCGACGAGCCCCCGGCCGACGAGCCCGCGGCCGAGGCCGCGGCCGAGCCCGCCGCCGCGGCCGGGGAGCCCGCCGACGAGCCCGCCGCACGCGAGCCCGCCGCACGCGAGCAGGGGCCCGCCGAACCGGCGGCGGCCCGCGAGCAGGCGTCCCGCGAGAAGGCCAAGCCCGCGCCGCCGCGCGCGCCGCGTCGCGAGCCCGCCCGTCCGGCCCCGAAGAAGAAGCCCGCGACGCGCCCGACCATGCCCGCCGCGCAGGACAAGCCCGTCACCGGGCCCCCGGCGGCCGCCGCGGACGCCTCACCGGCGACGCAGCGACCGGCGCGCGCGCGGCGCAAGTCCAAGGGCAAGCGGGCCTCCGTGCCGTCCTGGGACGAGATCATGTTCGGCGCCCGGCGCCCCGAGTGACCCCCGCCCCGCGACCGGGCCGCGGCGCGGACGCCCGCCCCGCGGGCGGGGCGGTCACTTCTCCAGGAAGGGGCGGACCCAGTCGGGCGTGATCTCGGCGGCGAACGCGACCGCGTCCTCCTCGGACATGTCGATCGCCGGGTAGCCGCCGTCGCCCGCGCCCACCGCGACGTCCAGGGTCGCCAGGCCCAGCCGCCGCTGGAACAGCGTCCGCCGGAACCGCCAGCCGACGATCGCGCCGTGCTCCACCACCACCTGGCGCCGCTTCAGCGATCCCGACCGGACGCTCAGCCGCCCGCCGTCGGTGACGTGCCCGAGCTGCCGGTACCGGTCGAGCCCCAGCGGCACCGCGAGGAGCGCCAGGACCGCGCACGCCGCCGCGATCCACGGGCGTCCCGCCGCCACCGCCAGCACCCCGACGGCCCCCGGCGGCGCGACCGCCCGCACCACCCGGCGTCCGCGCGCGGCCCGCGGATGGCGGCGCAGCGGGCCGGGCACCGCGCCCACCACCCGCGCGGCCAGCTCCTCCGCCACCGGACGGGGCGCGGCGGGCAGCAGCCGGCCCCGGTGCGCCGCGTCGCCGAGCCCGGTGACGAGCGCGCCGAGCCGCCGGACGCCGCCGAGCCGCTCCAGCGGGTTGTCGGCCAGCTCCACCCCGCGCAGCCTGCGGCGCTCCAGCGTCACGCTGCGCCGCGTGGCCAGCCCGCGCTCCGCGACGATCGAGCCGTTCCGCTCCGCGACGGTGAAATCCCAGTTGAACAGGCTGAACGCGATCACCGACATGACCGGCAGCGCGAACAGCGCCAGCACCGCGAGCGCCACCACGGCCGCCGCCGGCAGCCCCACCACCTCGTGCCCGACGGTCTCGACGCGCTCCCGGGTGATCAGACCCAGGTCGTCGCCGAGGTTGTAGAGCGTCCCGAGGAGGCTGCCCGCCAGCGCGAACGGCGTCAGCAGGTACGCGCCGCTGAGCGGGGCGTACACGAACCAGCGGCGCCGCATCCGGGCCAGGACGCGGCGCGGCGGCGCCCCGCCCCCCGCCGGCTCGTCGGCCGCCCGGTCCAGCAGCACCCGCCGCAGCCGCTCGGCCTCCCGCCGCGAGACGGCGTTCAGCGTCCCCTCCCCGCCCTCCGAGCCGGCGTCGACATGGACGACCGCGAGGCCCAGCGTCCGGTGCGGCAGCGACGTGCTGACGTCCACGCCCCGGATGCGGTCGCGCGGGATGCTCTTCACCGACCGGCCGATCAGCGTGCGGCGCAGCTCGATCCGGTCGTCGCGGACCGCGTACGTGAACGTCGCCCAGCCCGCCACGTGGAACACCAGGCCGATCCCGAGGCCCGCGAGGGTGAAGTAGAACGCCGTGGACAGCCCGCCCACCACCAGGCCCGTCGCCCCGGCCGCCAGCAGCGCGATCAGCTCCCGGACGGCCCCGACCACGAACGTCAGCGGATGCAGCCGCCGGACCCCCGTCTCGCCGGACGCCGATGAGTCCGGGACGTCCGGCGAGTCGGAGACATGTGGGGTTTCCGCTTCGTCAGGTGTTCCGCGCGGCGTCACGTGGCGTCGTCGCGGAGGTCGTGGGCCCGGTGGGCCAGGTCGTCCGCCAGCCGGGTCGCGACGCCCGCCGGCAGGCCGGAGACCTCGGACGAACCCGTGTGGGAGGCGGTGTTGATCTCGATGGTGGCCAGGCCGAGCAGCCGCTCGATCCAGCCCTGCTCGGTGTCGACGGTCTGGATGCGGCTCACCGGCACCAGCAGCCATTCGCGGCTGAACCAGCCCGTGCGGGTGTACACGACGTCGGCGCTGACCTCCCAGCGGTGCACGCGGTAGCGCCAGACGGGCGCGACCGTCACCATCAGCAGCCCGGCGGCGCCCACGACCCAGGGCAGGACGCCGACGCGGTCGGACAGCCAGCCGGGAAGCCACTCGGCCCGCGCGTCGCCGAGCCAGGCCGCCACGCCGAGCGACAGGCCGAATCCCAGCCCCCACAGCAGCAGGTACTCGATCGCCCAGTGGGCGATCGCGCGCCGGGACACGCGGTGCGCGGGCGCCCGCAACCGCGGCGGGTGCGGCCTCCCGCCGTCCCCGTGCAGGTCGCGCCGCACCGACGTCACACCGCGAGTGTAAGGGCCCCGGCGCGTCCGGGCGCGGGTGCGCGGTGGCGATCAGCGCCGTGTCAGCGTTCTGTCAGACCCGGATGCGAAGGTGAAGGGACGCCGAGCGCAGGCGGCGGGGCGGCGAAAACCGAATGCTTCCGGCTCGGGGCAGGTCGTAGGTTGGCGTGTCCGCGCGCGGGGCACAGTCCGGCACACCACTTTTCCTAGGAGACCTCATGTCCTACGCGATCCAGGCCGAGGGCCTGGTGAAGCGGTTCGGCGACACTCAGGCGCTGGCGGGCGTCTCGCTCACCGCCCAGGCCGGAACGGTGCTGGGCGTGCTGGGGCCCAACGGCGCCGGCAAGACCACCACCACGCGGATCCTCGCCACGCTGATCGAACCCACCGAGGGCAGCGCCCGGGTCGGCGGCTTCGACGTCGTCCGGGAGGCGCACAAGGTCCGCCAGCTCATCGGGCTGACCGGCCAGTACGCCGGGGTCGACGAGATGCTCACCGGTACCGAGAACCTCGTGCTGATCGCCCGGCTGCTCGGGATGTCGCGGCGCGACTCCAAGGCCCGCGCGGCGGAACTGCTCGACCGCTTCCAGCTCACCGACGCCGCCGAGCGGGCCGCGAAGACCTACTCGGGCGGGATGCGCCGCCGGCTCGACCTGGCCGCGAGCCTCGTCGGACGGCCGCAGATCCTGTTCCTGGACGAGCCGACCACCGGCCTCGACCCGCGCAGCCGGAACGGCCTGTGGGACATCGTCCGCGGCCTGACCGACGACGGCGTCACCGTGCTGCTCACCACGCAGTACCTGGAGGAGGCCGACCAGCTCGCCGACGACATCATCGTGATCGACCGCGGCACGGTGATCGCGCACGGCACGTCCGACATGCTGAAGGCGCAGGTCGGCGGGCAGGTGCTCGAGGTCCGCCCGATCAAGGAGAGCGACGCCGACGCGGTCGCGCGGATCGTGGGCGAGCTGGCCGAGACCGCCCCCGAGTTCAAGGACGGCCTGGTGGCCGCGCCGATCACCGACCCGGGCCTGATGCCCGCCGTGGTCCGCCGCCTCGACGAGGAGGGCGTCACCGTCGGCGAGATGTCGCTGCGCAAGTCGAGCCTGGACGAGGTGTTCTTCGCCCTCACCGGCCACCACACCGACGACGCCGAAGCCGAGGCGCAGGACGCGGCGGGCGACGCCGGCCGGGCCGCGGAGAAGGAAGGGATTTCCCGATGAGCACCGCGACCGCTCCCCCGCCGAACCTGTCGAAGCGGGTCTCGCCCGGCACCGGCGCCCGCAACGTCGCCACGCTGGCGTGGCGGAACCTGGTGCAGATCAAGCACAACCCGATGGAGCTGCTGGACCTGTCCATCCAGCCCATCATGTTCGTGCTGCTGTTCGCCTACGTGTTCGGCCCCGCGATGGCCGGCAGCGTCGAGGCGTACCTGCCGGTGGTCATCCCCGGCATCATCGCCCAGAACGCCCTGTTCGCCGGGATGAGCACCGGGTTCGGGCTCAACACCGACATCACCAAGGGCGTCTTCGACCGCTTCCGGAGCCTGCCGATCTCGCGTCTCTCCCCGCTCGCGGGGCGGATCATCGCCGACACCGCCAAGCAGGCGTGGTCGATGGCGATCCTGCTGCTGGTCGGCTTCGCGATCGGGTTCCGGATCGAGACGGGCGTCCTCGCCCTGCTCACCGCGTTCTTCCTCCTGCTGGCGTTCGCGGTGCTCTTCTCGTGGATCTCGGTCTTCATCGCGATGATGGTGAACGAGCCGGAGAAGGTGCAGATCTTCGGATTCGTGGTGATCTTCCCGCTGAGCTTCCTGAGCACCGCGTTCATCCCGACGACCGAGGGCATCCCCGGCCCGCTGGCGTTCTTCATGCGCAACAGCCCGGTGACGCAGCTCGTCGAGGCGATGCGCGGCCTGCTCGTCGGCGGCCCCGTCATGGACCACGCGCTGATCGCGCTGGCCTGGGGCGTCGGATTCTCGCTGGTCTTCGCCCCCCTCTCCCTCCGCGCCTTCAAGAAGCGGGCCTGAGGCACGGCCCGTCCGCTCGGATCGGGGTGCAACGCCGGACGCCCCGGCGGTCGATCGACCGCCGGGGCGTCCGGCATTCGGGTCCGCGCTGCGCGGAGCGGGTCAGGCGGCGTTCTCCTTGGCCTTCGCCTCGCGGAGCTTCTCGTCGTCGAGCGCGGCGAGGATGAAGTCCGCGCGCGGCTGCTCGACCGTCGCGAGCGAGACGGTCTCGCGCTTGAGGAACAGCGCGAGCGTCCAGTCCGCGATGACGCGGATCTTGCGGTTGAAGGTCGGGACCATCGCGCCGTGGTAGCTGCGGTGGAAGAACCACGCCGGCCAGCCCTTGAGCTTGAAGCCCATCGGGTTCGCGACGCCCTTGTGCAGGCCGAGCCCGGCGACGGCGCCGAGGTTGTTGTGCACGTACGGCTTGAGCGTCTTGCCGCGCAGCGACCGGACGATGTTGTCACCGAGCAGCTTCGCCTGGCGCACCGCGTGCTGGGCGTTCGGCGGGCAGAACTGCCCCTCCTGCGTCAGGTCCGGGATCGCGGCGTTGTCGCCGGCGGTGAACGCCCGGACGAGGCCCTCGACCGTGAGGTACTCGGTGCCCTTGACGCGGCCGCGCTCGTCCACCGGCAGGTCGCCGCTGCGGACGACGGGCGACGGCTTGACGCCCGCGTTCCAGACGAGCGTCCCGGCGGGGAAGCGGCTGCCGTCCGACAGCTCGACGATCTCGTCCTCGGCCGACTGCAGGAACGTCTTCATCTTCACGTCGATGCCGCGGCCGCGGAGCTGCTCGGCCGTCCACTTGCCCATGTCCGGGCCGACCTCCGGCAGGATGCGGTCGGCGGCCTCGACGAGGACGAACCGCAGGTCCTCCGGGGTGACCTTGCGCATGTACTTGGTGGCGTCGCGCGTCATGTCCTCGAGCTCGGCGACCGCCTCGACGCCGGCGAACCCGCCGCCGACGAAGACGAACGTCAGCGCCTTGCGGCGCAGCTCGACGTCGTCGGTCGACTCGGCGATCTCGAGCTGCTCGAGCACGTGGTTGCGCAGGTGGATCGCCTCGCCGACCGTCTTGAGGCTGATCCCGTGCTCGGCCAGGCCGGGGATCGGCAGCAGCCGCGGCACCGCGCCGGCCGCCATGACCAGGTAGTCGTAGGAGATCCGCTCCGGCGGCCCCGCCAGCGGCTGGACGATGGCCCAGCCCTCGTCGTGGTTGAGCTCGGTCACCCGGGCCTTGCGCACCGTGCACTTCGGCAGGACGCGGCGCAGCGGGACGACGACGTGCCGGGGCGAGATGTTGCCCGCGGCGGCCTCGGGAAGGAACGGCTGGTACGTCATGTACGAGTTGGGGTCAACGATGGTGACCTTGACCTCACCCCGCTTCAGCTCCTTGCGGAGCTTCTTCTGCAGGCGAAGCGCGGTGTACATGCCCACATAGCCGCCACCCACGATGAGGATGTGGGGAGCGCCAGGGGTCTCCTCGGCGGTCCTGGCCATTGCGGCCCTCCAATGTCACGGTCGGCTTGTGAAGACATTCACAAACTACTCGATGAATGCTCCTTGCACCAACCCACAACCAGGAAAGATCTACAAAACTTCCCGGTACGGCAAACTAGACCGCTGCAAGGGCTGTGAACTTCACCACTCCTTCGCGCGGTTCTCGACGATCGGGCATGAAGTACGCATGACGCACCTCACATCCGTCCGACCGGTGGACGCCTCCGCCTCGCGGCCCGAAAGTCCCGACCCACCGCCGCCGAACCCCTAAGGTTGGGGCGGACGAGGGAAGGGAAGGGGGCGCCGCCCGCGCGGGCATCCGGCCGGGACGAAGTCGGACCGGCGGAGCGCGCCGTGCGAACTCGCGCGGGAGCGTATCGATGATGAGCAGAAAACGGCGTCCGGTCCTGGCCGCGGCGGCCGCGCTGGCGCTCGCGGGCACGCTGAGCGGGTGCGGGCTGATCGGCGGCCCCGAGCAGGAGAGCGCCGAGCTGTCGGAGTGGTTCACCGTGACCAGCCCGGTCTTCCGCGATGGCGGCGTCTTGCCCACGCGGTACGGCTGCACGACGTACCCTGGCGGGCAGGGCAAGACCCCGCCGCTCATCTGGTCGGGGGCGCCGGCGAACACCCGGTCGTTCGCGATCGTCGTGGACGACCCGGACGTCGAGGGCTCCTACGTCCACTGGGTGATCGCGGGCATCGACGGGACCACGCACGAGATCGTCGAGGGCGCCAGGCTGGACAACGCCGTCGAGGGACTGACCACGGGAGACAAGGTGGGCTACGCACCGCCGTGCCCTCCGCGCGGAGAACGGCACCTGTACCGGTTCACCATCTACGCGCTCGACAGCGAAGCGCCGTTCGACGAGAGCGCGCCGCTGGACGAGTCGCTCGGCGCCATCGCCGAGCACACCGTGGGCCGGGGCCGGATCACCGGGAACTTCGGCGCCGAACGGGCGCGTTGACCGTGGGACCTGGCGGCGGGTCGACGACCGGCGGGTTCGACCGATCGGTGCGGACCGTGTGAGGGTGTCTATGAGCACTAAGGGTGTGACAACGGTCATAGCGGTCGGACAGAATCGGACCGGCTCCGAGGACGGCCGGCCGTCGGCGGCGATCGGGACGGACCACGCGTCCGCGCCGGCGGCGCTCGCCGGGCCAAGGCATTGGGTGGTGGCATGACTTCAGCAATCGTGGTCTTCGGCCTCTTGGTCGTCGTCGTCCTCGTCGTCGTCCTCGTGGTCCTGGGTCTGCGGGCGAGCAAGGCGGGTCGCGACGACGACGACTGGATGGACGACGAGCAGCCGCAACCGCGCGGCCGCCGCGGCGCCGCGCAGCAGGACGAGATGAACGGGCCGGACGACTACGGCTACGACGACGGCGGTTACGGTGCGCCCGCTCCCGGCCCCGACCGCCGCGTCGCGGGCGCGGGTGCCGGCGCGGGCGGCCCGCTCGCCGCGCCCGCGGGCCAGCAGGGCCCCCCGGCTCCCCCGCCCTCCGGTCAGGCGTCCGACGAGATGGAGGACGACGACTACTGGGCGACGATCACCTTCGACAAGCCCAAGTTCCCCTGGCAGCACAACCAGGAGGGGCAGCGTCCCGACGGCGACCACGCCGCCGACCCGCTGCACGCGCAGGGCGGCGACGACGGTTACGGCGACCAGTACGGCGACCAGCAGTACGGGGACCAGCAGTACGGGGACCAGCAGTACGGCGACCAGTACGCGGACCAGTACGGCGACCAGCAGTACGCGGACCAGCAGCAGTACGGGGACCAGTACGGCGACCAGTACGCCGAGCAGGACCCGCAGGTCCCCGACCACGGGATGAACCAGACGGTCACCCTGGGCCAGGAAGGCGGTGCCTTCGGCGCCCCGGGCGGCCCCGGGCAGGGCCCGCCCAACCAGGGCCCGCCCGGCCCCGGCGGTCCCGGCCAGACCGGCGGCCAGCCCGCCCCGACCGGCCCGCAGCAGGCCCCCGGCGGCCCCGGCGGGTTCCAGGGCGGCTCCCCGTTCGGCGGCGGCGACCCGGGCGCGACCGCGCTCGACCCGATCCCCGCCGACCTGGCCGGCGGCCCCGGCATGCAGGGCGGTCCCGGCGCGCACGCCCCGTTCGCTCCCGGCGGGCCCGACCAGCACGTCTACGGCGGCCAGGACGCCCAGCCCGCGTACGGCTCCGCCGAGCCGCCCTTCGGCGGACCCGAGCAGCAGCCGCCGTACGGCGGCGACCGGCAGCAGCCCTACGCCGAGCCGCAGCAGCCCGGCATGCCGCCGGAGCCGGCCCCGTACGGCCTCCCCGAGCAGCCGCAGCCCTACGGCGGCGACCCGCTCGCCTCCGGCGGCCGTCCGACGCCCGCGTCCCCGCCTCCGGGCCGTCCGGACGCCTTCGACATGCCGCTGGGCGCCTCCGGCCCCGGCTCGACCGGCCCGAACCAGGGGCCGGGCTCCACCGGCCCGAACCAGGGCCCGCCCGCGCCGCCGCCGTCCGACCCGCTGGGGCTGCCCCTGGGCCGCACCGACGAGCCCGCGGCGCCCGGCGGCTCGGGGCCCGACACCGACAACCACAAGCTGCCGACGGTGGACGAGCTCCTCCAGCGCATCCAGAGCGACCGGCAGCGCTCCTCGGGGCCCCCGTCCGGGGACTCGGGCGGCTCGTCCTACGGCGGGCCCCTGGGCGACCCGCTCAGCGACCCGCTCGCCACCGGTTCCTACGGCGGCTCCACCGGGGCCGGTCCCGGGACGGGCCAGGGCTCGTCGACGGGTCCCTGGTCCCCCGGCGGCGGCCTCGGCAACTCCGGCGGCTACCCGCAGGGCGGCCAGAGCGAGGGCTACCCCGCGTCCCCGTCGTATGGCGAGGGCAACCGCTACGACGACCCGCTGAGCGGCGGCCGCGACGCCTACGGCGGCGAGTCCGGGTCCGGCGGCGCCGGCGCCTACGGCGACTTCAGCGGGAGCAGCTACAGCGGCAACGACCCGCTGTCCGCCCCGCACGACCCGGGCGCCCAGAGCGGCGACCCGAACTCCACCCAGGCGTACGACCCCGGATTCGGCCGCCAGGGCGGCTACCAGGGCGACGACTGGGAGAACCACCGCGACTACCGCCGCTGAGGGCGCCCGCCGCGTTGCGAGGGCCGTCGGACGAACCGTCCGGCGGCCCTTTCGCGTTGCCGTGACCTACCCCACTTAACGGCGTAACGGTACGTAAGGGATGTCTACCCTCACTGTGTCGGAGTGCGAGTCGATATCGCGCTTCAACGCTGGTTATATACGTTGAGTGACATCAAACACACTCAACGTGTCCACTTTGCGGCGCGACGTGCTCGCGTCGTTCGTGGTCTTCCTCGTCGCACTGCCGCTGTCCCTCGGCATCGCGGTCGCCTCCGGCGCCCCGGTCGCGGCCGGGCTCGTCGCCGCCGTCGTCGGCGGTGTCGTCGCCGGCGCGCTCGGCGGGTCCCCGCTGCAGGTCAGCGGTCCCGCCGCGGGCCTGACCGTGATCGTCTTCAGCCTCGTGCAGGAGTACGGCTGGCGCGCCACCTGCACCATCACGCTGCTCGCCGGGGCGCTGCAGCTCGCGCTCGGCGCCGCCCGGGTCGCCCGCGCCGCGCTCGCGATCTCCCCCGCCGTGGTCCACGGCATGCTGGCGGGGATCGGCGCGGTCATCGTCCTCGCCCAGGTGCACGTGGTGCTCGGCGGCAACCCGCAGCAGTCGTCCCTGGAGGACCTGCGGGAACTCCCCGGGCAGCTCGCCGCACCGCACACCCACACGACGCTGCTGGGCGGCCTCACCATCCTCATCCTGCTCTGCTGGAGCCGACTGCCGAAGCGCGGCCGGTTCGGCGCGCTGCCGCGACTGGTCCCCGGCCCGCTGCCCGCCATCGCCGCCGCCACCGCGGCCGCGTGGGCGCTCGGCTGGGAGACGGCCCGCGTCGACCTGCCCGCCTCGCTCATGGAGGAGTGGGCGCCGCCGGTCCTGCCGCACGGACCGCCGGGCGGGATCGCCGGCGCCGTCGTCTCCGTCGGCGTCGTCGCCGCCGTCGCGTCGCTGCTGTGCGCCGTCGCGGTCGACCGCCTGCGGCCCGCCGGCGTCCCGCGCTCCGACCTCGACAAGGACCTGCGCGCCCAGGGCGTCGCGAACATGGTGTCGGGCTTCCTCGGCGGCCTGCCGATCGCGAGCGTCATCGTCCGCAGCACGGCCAACCTCCAGGCGGGCGCCCGCACGCGGCTGTCGTCCGTCCTGCACGGCGTCTGGGTGCTGGTGCTCGCCCTCGCCTGCGGGCCGATCATCGAGCAGATCCCGCTGTCCGCCCTCGCCGCGCTGCTCGTCGTGCTCGGCTGCCGGCTGATGGACCTCGCGCACGTCCGCGACCTGCGCCACCACCGCGAGGCCCCCGCCTACTTCGCCACCCTCGGCGGCGTCGTCCTCCTCGGGCTGGGCAAGGGCGTGCTGCTCGGCATCGGCGTCATGGCGGTCCTCGCGCTGCGCCGGCTCACCGCCCTGACGGTGCGCTCGGAGCAGCTCGTCCCCGCCCCCGGCGACGGCCAGGTGACCGTCGAGGCGGCGGG
>NZ_QHJN01000080.1:0-35925 GCF_003947565.1 Actinomadura sp. WAC 06369
GCCACAACCAGTGAGTGCACACGAGCGCCTCCCGCCGGAGCCGACAGATCCCGTTAAGGACCCGAAGGTCAGTCAGGCGGTGGGTCAGACCCCGGTGGGAGGCGCTCACCTACATCATCACTGTCAGGCGGCCCGGTCGAGGCGGTCGCCGGCCGGGACGGTGAAGGGGTGGCGGCCTGCGGGGACGCCCTCGTGCGCGGCGCCGCCGGACTCGTAGGCGAACGTGAACGGGAGCCCGGCGGCCATTCCCGGACGCCGCCGGTCCATCAGGTGGAAGTGCAGGTGCGGTTCGGACGAGTTGCCCGAGTTGCCGCAGTCGCCGAGCGGCTGCCCGGCCGTCACGCGGTCGCCCTTGCGGACCCGCACCGACCCGCGCTTCAGGTGCGCGAACACCCCGTACACGCCGTCGCCGAGGTCGAGGATGACGTGGTTGCCGAGGATGAACCGTCCGCTGGAGAGCGTCACCATGGACAGGATGCCCCGCGCGATGCCCTCCGCCATGAGGTACGGGAACGCGATCCACGAGTTGCGGCTCCAGTGGTCGCGCTGCCACCGGCCCACCGAGACGACGACGCCGTCCGCCGGGGCCAGCACGGGTTCCCCGAACGCCGGGAAGGCGGACGGGCGGCGCATCGGCGGCCACGCGTGCAGCGCCTCCCAGGACGCCTTCTCGTCGGGCTGGTGCACGAGGTCGATGGCGTAGGACTGGCCCAGTTCGTGCGTCCCGTGGCTCGGGACCTTGTCGGCGGGGCTGTTCACCGCCACCCAGCGGCCCCGGACGGGCGCCCGCAGCGGCACGGGGGCGCGCGGCGGCTCCGCCGGCGTGACCGCCAGCCCCGCCACGAAGACGAGCAGCCCGGCGCCGATCAGCACCGCGCCCGCCGCGCTGAGCCACACCGAGCCGTGCAGCGGCTCGGTGAAGACCAGGGCCAGGCCCGCCACGATCAGCGGGAGCTGGTACCTGCTCAGTTGGAGCACGACTTTGCCGTTCATCGGGTTCCTTCCTTACCTGCGCACGGCGGCGAGGACGGCCAGTAGCGGGACGACGCGCTCGCCCGGGACCGAGTACCGGCCGCGGGTTCCGGCGCGCAGCCATCCGGCGGTGACGAGGGCGCGCAGGTGGTGGTAGAGCTGCCCGGTGGTGCCGAGCCGCTCGTGCGCCGCCAGCTCGGACGTCGTCCGCGCGCCGCGCAGGATCTCCTGCAGCAGCAGGAGCCGCACGGGATGGCTGAGCGCCGCCAGGGCGGGCGCCAGCTCGCCCCAGTCGGTGTCGAGCAGCTCGTCGGCCGTCCGGCCCTCCTGCCATTCGTAGTGCTCACCGGTGGGCAGGTCGACGGTGCCGGTGAACATCACCGCGCCCGGTTCGGCGACCCGCACCTTGAGTCCGTTCAGGGCCCAGAAGACGTCGCCGTCGAGCGGTTCGGACGCCGCCGGGGCCGCGTCGCCGGGCCCCTCCAGGCGTTCGACGCGCCGCTCGAGCCGCGCGAGCCGCTCCTCCAGTCCGTCCTCCATGGCTCCAGAATAACGTAATTCCGTAGGAGTGGCGACCCGAAGGGAGGTCGGCGAGATGAGTTCTACGTAATTCCGTAGTCAGGGCGAGGGGGGAGCGCGAGGAGGGGCCGGTTCGCCCGTGCGGGGGAGGCGGCCCGCCCGCACGGGCGAGGCGCCTCCCCGGGGCCCTTCGGCAGCCTCGACGGAGATCGACCAGACCCCGGAGGGAACCATGCCGAAACTGCGCACCGCCGCCGCCCTGACCGTGGCCGCCGCCACCGCCCTCACCGTCACGGCGGCCGTCGCCCCCGCCGCGTCCGCCCGTCCCGAGAAGAAGGAACCGAAGGTCGCGAGCGTCACCGGCTGGGGGGAGATGCGCCGGACGTACCACCAGGACCAGGACGTCCGCGCGTTCGCCTTCGACGCCCGCGCGACCCCCTACGCCACCGCCGAGGGCGACTTCCCCGGCTCCCCCAACGACGCGAAGGGCACGGTCCGCATCTCGCACTACTCGCCCGGCCTGAACGTGACGATCACGGCGTCCGGGCACGTCGACTCCCTGACGACCGCCCCCGGCTACGCGGCCATGACCGCCGTCATCGACGAGGTGAGCGAGGGCGGCCCGGACTGGGTCGGGCGCCGCCTCGGGTTCAGCGTCTACGACGGCGGCAAGGACAGGCCCGGCCGCACCCGCGACCGCGTCGGCTACGGCTGGGAGTTCATGAACCTCACGCAGGACGAGAACGGCCGGTGGATCGAGAACCCCCACACCGGGAAGGGGATGGCGCCGGCCCCGTTCGGTCCGGTCACCCGGGGTGGCTTCACGGTCGTCCACAAGGACCTGCCGCCCGTCCCGGGGAACTGACCGAACGCCCCGCTCACACCGTGCCGGGGCCCGGCCTCCGCTCGGCGGCGTTCAGCACTCGCGGAGCGAGTAGGGATTCAGGCCGCCGCCCCACAGCCACGCATGCCCCTCCCAGCCGTACCGGATCTTGACCCAGTCCGACCTGGTGCGGCCCCAGGAGGTCATCGTCGCGCCGTTGGGGATCTGGCACAGGGCGCTCGCCTCGGCGGGCGGCATGATGGAGCCGATGACTCTGCCGGGCGGGATGCCCGGCGCGCCTGGATCGCTCCGGATGTGCAGGGGCCTGGCCCAGTCGCCGACGGTGACCCGGTCCGCGCGGGTGCGGGCCGGAGAGTCGGCGTTCGCGGCCGAGGGCGGCACCACGGCCAGCAGCGCCAGCGCCGCGACCGTCCCGGCCCCGATGCGGGTGATGTTCATCGGCCTTCCTCCTCACGAGCCGGGCAGTCGTCCGGGACGGCCGCGCCGCCCGGTGCGCTCCTGTCGCACCCGCCGCACGGGGGAGGCGCGGCGTGGGGGTTGAGCCCGCCGTCCCACACCCAGGCGGTGGGCGGCGAGCCCAGCCTGATCTTGATCCAGATCGAGCCGGTCCGTCCGTAGGCGGTCATGTCGGCGCCCTTGGTCCAGCAGACGGCCGAGGCGGGAGCCCCGGGCCGCATCGTGCCGATCACGTCGCCCGGCCGCCCGCCCGGCCAACCCGGGCTGTTCCGGACACGCAGGAAGGGCTGCGCCCACTGCGCGACCTGGACGCGGACGTCCCGGCGGGCCGATGTCGACACGGCGGACGGGCCGCTGGCGGCCGCCGCTTCCGCCGGGGCCGCCGCGCGCGCGGCGGACGTGGTCTCCGCGGCCCCGGCGGGCGCGGAAAGGGTCATGAGCAGGCCGCCGGCCGTGGCCAGGAGGCCGACCCCCAAGAGTTTCGGGGCGGTCATGGTCGTCTTTCCTTTCGGCTGAGCGAGGTGAACGCGGGCGGCGCTACCGGACCGTCAGGTCGCCCTGCACCCGCACGTCGACGCGTTCGTTGGTGTTGGCGATGAGCTGGACGTTGCGCGTCGCGCCGGTCCTGTTGTGCCAGACGCGGGCGCTCTCGCCGGGGCGCATGGCGTACTTGACGCAGCCGTGGTCCCAGCCTCCGCCCGCCGGTTCCAGGCAGAATGCGACCGGTTTGCCGCCCGAGGCCACCAGGCGGATGTGCACCTCCTGGCCGGGCGCGACCAGGAACGGGTTGCTGCACACCGTGTAGACCACCGACAGACCCGGCACCACGCAGTTCACACGCGTCGCCGACTCCGCACTGCGTATCTCCCGCCCCGCCGCCGTACCCGGACCGACTCCCTGCGCCGCCACAACGGCGGCCGCCACGGTCGCGACGGTGAACGCCGCCCGTCTTCGAGCCATGGCCCTGAACTTCGTCACCATGCACTGGCCTCCCTCGGCCTGATGGACATCCGCCCGGATGACGGTCGGTTCGTTCGGCGGGCACCGCGACGACTTCACAACCTGCCGAGAGCCGACCGACTCCGGATGCCGCCGATGCTTTCCCGCCGCACTCTCACCCCGGTCACTCCCCGGTCACAGGACCCGCGGCGACGGCTGGCAGCCGGACGAGTTGTGCGAGTTGTTCCATCGGGTGGCGCCGCCTGCGCCGACACGGCCGCAGGGGGGCGAGCCGGGCGAGCCGGGCGAGCCGGGCGTAGGAGGTGACAGGGTGCTCTGGTGTTCCGCGCCGGTTCCGTGCAACTCAGGGCCGGGAGATCTTCGTGCGAGCGGAGAGCGGGTGGTTCGGGGGAGTCCTCGGCGGGGGAGGGATGCTGCCTGGCCTGCTCATGGTGGGTCGGCGATGGTCGCATGAGCCCGTGGTGGGCACGGGACATCAGCGTTGTTCGGAGAACCAGCCCTCTTGATCAGCAAGTCGGGTCGGTGAAGGATGCTTCGGAACGTCGCGAGTGGTCAGGGGGAGCGGTGCCAGGCGAATTGGTCGAGGTGGCGTTGGAGCTTCTGCGGACCAACCCGTACGGGTTCCTGACGACGGTCGACGATGGGCGACCGCATACCCGGCTCGTCCAGCATGTGGGGGTCGATGACGACGGGACCGTCTGGATCGGGACGAGCCCGGCCTCCCGCAAGGCCGCCGAGGTCTCGCGGGGGCCGCATGTGTCCTATGCGGTGGAAGACCGGGCCGCCTTCGCCTACGTGTGCCTCCAAGCGGACGCCGAAGTCGTCGATGACGTGGCGGAGCGGGTGGCCCGGTGGGAGGAGGGTTTGAAGAGCTTCTTTCCGGATGGACCGGCCGGGAACGACTTCGTGCTGATCCGGCTCACTCCGCACACGGTCGAACTCATGGACTTCTCCCGCAGGATCCACCCCGACCCCTACGGACTGGTTCCGGCCGCGGCCGAGCACCGTGACGGCTCGTGGTCGACCACCCGGTGACGTGCGGACTCCGCCCGTCCCGTAGGGGCGCCGCCTCAGCCTGGTGGGAAGTTGCGCACCCAGCGGCGCTGCCACGGGGTCTCGACGGCCCGCTTGTGGTGGTGCTCGCGCGCCCAGCCGACGGCGTTCCCCGGGGCGACTCCCGCCAGGACGGCGAGGCAGGCGATGACCGTTCCGGTGCGGCCGATGCCGCCCCCGCAGGCGACCTCCACCGCCTCGCCCGCTTTGGCCCGTTCATGCAGGCCCCGGATCTCCCGGACGGCCGTGTCCCGGTCGCGGGGGAGCCGGAAGTCGGGCCATTCGATCCACGCGTGCGGCCACCGCAACTCGTCCTCGTGGCGCTCGCGGAGTTTCGCGGTGCCGAGGTAGAGCCCGAAGCCGGGTTCAGGACCGGACGCGGGTCCATTGCGCAGGCCGCGTCCTCGTACCCAGGCGCCGTCCGGGAGGCGGATCGCGCCCGCGAGGCGTCCGCCCGTGCCGGTGCCCTTGCCGTCCTGCTCGTTCGTCGTTTCGTTCATCAGGAACCTCCCTGCCCATTGCGCGAGATGGTGACGACGTGCTTTCTGTGAGGCGTCCTGATCACGAACTCAAAGCTACGAAGCCGATGCGGCATTCGCTATGGGGTTCCCCTCACGGCGTACTGTGGTCGACCGCAGTACGAATGCGGTGTCGCGGCGGCGAACGTGACCGTACTCTCGCCCTGCTCCGCCAGGCGCCCGCCGTGGGAAGGCGGTGCCTTCGTTGACGTTCCCGGCGGTCACCAGGATCGACAGCGGCAGGCCGCGCCCGTCGGCGGTCAGGTGGACCTTGGTGGTCAGCCCGCCCCGCGACCGCCCGAGCGCCTGCCCGCCGACCTGTCGGGGTGTCCGGCTCGTCCCGCCGGGTAGCCGAACACCAAGATTCACCGGACAGGCTCTAAGGGCTGAGCCGGGCCCAGACCCACTTCCCGCCCTTGGGATCCCGTGTGACGCCGCACGCGGACGAGAGCGCCTGGACGAGCGGCAGCCCGCGCCCACCGGCATCCTCGAACGAGCCGTCCGCCGCGCCGAGGTCGTCCGGTACGACTTCCGGCAGCGGCCGGGCCTGCGGGATCTCCGGGCTCGCGTCCCACACCGCGACGACGATCCCGCCGACGTCCCGGCTCACCTGGAGCCGGATCTCCTCATGCGGCGTCTGCCGCGCCGCGTTCGTGACGAGTTCCGACACGATGAGAAGCGCATCGTCCGAAATGTGGCGACAATTCCACTGGTTTAGCCGGGCGCCCGCTAGCGTCCGCGCAAGCCCCACGGCCGACGGCGTCCCCAGCAGCGGAATGATCAGGTCCCCGGTCGCAGTGATCGTCATCGATCCCCCTCGCCTCGATTTTCGTTTTCCTGTGACGAGGCTCACCGATGCGTCTTACGCTCAGGGTGTATCCAGGCAACTTGAAAAGCGGGGAGAAACAATGCCCAACGTGCGCGAGCCCCTTGACCCGCGGGAGTCGATGTGGCACTTCCTGGCCTTCTTTATGCGCTTCTGGCGCGAGAAGAAGGGGCTCTCGCTGGCTCAGTGCGGCCAGCTCATGGGTGCTGCCCGCTCAAGTGTTTCCAACTTGGAGGCGGGAAGGCGGAGGCCGCAAGATGATCAAATGCGGGCGCTGGACCTGCACTACGGGACCGGAGTCCTGTTCCAGTTGCTCCTCTGGTACGCCCGCGCGGCACACGATCCCAACTGGTTTCGGCAGTATGCCCAGTATGAGAAGCAGGCGACAGCGATCAAACTGTTCCACGGCGGCGGCATCCCGCTCTTGCTCCAGACGGACGAGTACACCCGGGTGCACGTTCAGATAGGGAGCCAGCGTGACTACGAGCACGAATACAACGAGCGGGTCGAACGGAAGCGGTCCGTCCTTGATCGAGTTGACCCGCCCGACATCTGGGTGCTCCTGGACGAGGCGGTGTTGGCCAGACCCGTGGGTGACGACCCGGAGATCATGAGGTCTCAGCTGGAGCATCTCTTGGCCATGGCGGCGCTACCGCATGTCATCCTGCGGATCGTTCCATTTTCCTCGGGCCTTCATCTTGGCTCGGCGGGATTCTTCCAGTTGATCGGCTTGGCGGATCGGGATGTGGCGTACGCGGGCGCCCCAGGTGGGGGAAGGCTCATCGAATCGCCGGGCGAAACTAGGGCAATGGGCGATAGATTCGACCGTATCGGCGCGAAGGCTGCGTCAGAGGACCTATCGCGCGACATCGTCAAGCAGTACTTGGAGCGATACCTGTGACCGTCCAGTGGCGTAAGAGTTCCTACAGCGGTGTCGGTGACGACAAAGTGTGCGTTGAACTGGGTCGTCTTGCGGACGGCGTCGGGGTACGGGACTCCAAGGACCCTGGGGGCGGGCATCTGGTGCTCAGCGTGGACGCGTTCGCCGGGCTGGTGGACGAGTTGAAGTGGCGGTCCGTGCGCTGACGGGCGGTTCGCGGCTGGGAGACTCGGCGGGTGGAATTCTTCTGCTACCACCGAGACCGGCCGGGATCCATGGAGCTTCGCCATGCGCTGGTCGAGGAGCACTGGTCGTACATGGACCGGTTCGACCGGCGACTGATCGCGCGCGGGCCGACGTTCCGGGAGGACGGCGAACTCTCCGGGAGCGTGCACATCGTCGACCTGCCGGATGCGGCCGCCGTCCGGGCGTTCGCGTTCGACGAGCCCTGTTACCAGGCCGGGGCGTATCGGGACGTGCTGGTGCGGCGGTGGCGCAACGTGCTGGGGCGCACGATGTGGGACTTCCCCGGCGGCCGGGCCGCGGACGACCGGTACCTGGTGCTCGGCCTCGGTTCCGGTGAGGGCGCCGACCTCGACGTGCCGGACGGGTGGAAGGACGATCTGATCGCGTACGGGCCGCTGCTGTCGGACGACGGGACCGCCTGGCTGGGGACGGCGGCGCTGGTCCGCGCGGCGGGGCCGGACGCGGCGCGCGCCGTCCTGACGGAGGACCGCTACGCCGCCGTCGAGGTGCACGCCTGGGAACCCGGCGGCCGCCGCTGAACGAGGGGCGGAACCTTCCCGTTCAGAGCATGTCCGCAGCGCGGCGACGTCGGCGCCGGGCGAGCTTGTTCACGTGTGCGAGTCTTTCGTAGCCCGCCCAAACGGCGAAGGCGACGACGCCGCCGATGAGAGCGATCGCCAAAGCCTCCGAAGGATTCTCGCTGTTCCGCACATGAATACCGCAGATGAATACCTCGGCGACGACGATGAAGACGAAGATGCTCAAGTACGAACCTTTGAACCCCGCAGTGTGGTCGAGGGCGTCGGCGGCCATGTGGGACGCGAGGTAGGGCAGGCCCGTCGCGAGGGGAAGGTGTTCTGCCGAGTACATCAGCAGGTCCGCGATCCGTCGTCCTCGCTCGGCGGAGTAGTCGAGCGAGTTCCTGTAGATCTCTTGCTGTAGCGACCAGGCCAGGAGGGAACCCAGGTGGATCTGGGTGTTCTGGGGAAGCGCTTCGGAATGCTGTGCCAACCGCTCCACTGCCTGGGTGAGGCGGTCGAGGTCCAACTGCGGCGTTACGACTTCGGGGATGGTCTTCTCGGTGTCGTGCGCGTTCATATTGACCAGCAGGACCGGGCCGGTGGCGAGCCAGTGCCCCTCGGGGAGGGCCGCCTTCACGCGGAGGACGGCGCGGAGGGCGGCGGGCGAGATGTCGGTCGCCGACGCCTCGGCCTTCGCGAGGCGGCGGTACCGGGCTGCGATTTCCGCGTCGCCGGGGGCGAGCTTGAACGCTTTGATGACGTCTGCCCTCCTGCCGGACGCGGACAGCCGCCATGCGTACTCGGTTCGGATCGGAGCGTCGCCGGGGGCCAGTTCGTGTGCCTTTCTGGCCGATTCGACGGTCCCGTCGGTGAGAAGCGCTCGGATGTATGCACGGGTGACCTCGGTGTCGTCCGGGGCGACCTCGTGGGCGAGCTGGAGATCCGGGAGCCCGTTGCGGCCTTCGGCGATGGACGCCCGGGCGCGTTGCAGGAGGCAGCGGGCGTGCAGGGGATCCAGTGCGAGCCCGCGTTCCGCCTGGTACGCGGCGAGCCGTGTCTTGCCCGCGGCGACGCTTCGGCCGGCGAGTTCGGCCCAGCCGTCGGGGTCGTCGGCGGTGACGGTGTGCTCCGGGGCGGGCGCCGGGAGCCGGACGGTGCCCGCCGCGGCGTTGCCGAGGACGGTCCGTGAAGGGGCGAGCGAGCGCAGCTCCGCCACGATCTCGGCGGCGGTGGGGCGGGCGGCCGGATCCTTCGAGAGGGCGCGCATCACCAGTGGGAGCAGCGGGCCGTCGATCCCGCGGACGACGGGCTCGGCTTCCAGGATGCGTGCGTGCAGGGTCCGGTGGTCCTCGCCGAACGGGGGGGGCGCCCGACGCGGCGTGCACCATGGTCCCGGCCCAGGCGAACAGGTCGGTGAAGGGGGTCACCCGGTGGCCGAGGAGCTGCTCCGGCGCCATGAACGGCGGGGTGCCCCACTGCAGACCGGTGGCGGTGATCCGTGTGCCGCGCTCGGCGAGGAGCGCCAAGCCGAAGTCGATGACGCGGGGGCCGTGCGGGCCGAGCAGCACGTTCGCGGGCTTGAGGTCGCGGTGGACGATCCCCTCGGCGTGGACGTGCTCGAGCGCGGCGGCGATGCCGACGGCCGCCTCCTGCAAGGCGTCGGTGCGCAGGGGGCCGTGCCTCTTCACCTGCTCGGCCAGGGACGGGCCGGGGATGTACTCGATGACGAGGTACGGCGGGTCGGCGTCCGGGTCGGCGTCCAGCAGAGCGGCCGTGCAGCGGCGCCCGAGGCGTCGCAGCATGGCGATCTCGCGCCGGAAGCGCGCGGGGACGGTGCCGTCCTCGTCGCGCACCAGTTCGGCGCGGATCGTCTTGACGGCGACACGGCCGCCCTCGCCGTCCTCCGCCAGATAGACGGCGCCCATGCCCCCGGCGCCGATGCGTCCCAAGATTCGGTGGCCGCCGATCATCACGGGGTCGTCGGGATGCAAAGGGCCCATGGACCTGCCTAAGGGGAAAGCGCCGGGGAGGCGGGGCGGTGCGGACGCCGAAGATCGCGCCGTTCTTCCAGGGAACACGCGGTCGGATCCGCCCGGCAAGACCCGGTAACGGACCGTATGCGGACACCGCTGGGGGCCGTCACCGCAAGGTGTCCGGACGGGGCGGGGCGGGTAGGCATCGGGGATCTCTTGCGGCGTCGCGGCTTCGCAGGTGCTTCCGGGGTGTTTGGAGGAATCCCACAAACCTCGCAGGGCAGCATGCGTTGTCGGCGGCATGGAACTACCGGCCGAATGACGAGAGGCTGACGCCGCCGGTCTGTCACGCGTCTACAGGGGGTTCGGTCAGTGTTCAGTCGTGTCGCCATCGTCAACCGTGGTGAGGCCGCGATGCGGCTCATCCACGCCGTGCGGGACATCGCCGCGGAGACCGGGACACGGATCGAGACCGTCGCCCTGTACACGGACGTCGATCGTGCCGCCGCGTTCGTCCGCGAAGCGGACCGCGCGTACGACCTCGGGCCCGCGTCGGCGCGGCCGTACCTCGATCTGGACGTGC
Organism: Actinomadura sp. WAC 06369; assembly: GCF_003947565.1. NCBI lineage: Bacteria > Bacillati > Actinomycetota > Actinomycetes > Streptosporangiales > Thermomonosporaceae > Actinomadura > Actinomadura sp. WAC 06369. Next base: position 10,352 of record NZ_QHJN01000080.1, read on the forward strand.
TGGAGCGGGCGCTGGTGGAGTCCGGCGCCGACGCGGCGTGGGTCGGCTGGGGGTTCGTCGCGGAGGACCCGGCGTTCGCGGAGCTGTGCGAGCGGATCGGGGTGGCGTTCGTCGGGCCGAGCGCGGAGGCGATGCGGCGGCTCGGCGACAAGATCGGCGCGAAGCTGATCGCCGAGGAGGTCGGGGTGCCGGTGGCGCCCTGGAGCCGGGGCGCGGTGGAGAGCCTGGACGCGGCGGTGGCGGCGGCCGCGGAGATCGGGTACCCGCTGATGCTGAAGGCGACGGCGGGCGGCGGGGGCCGCGGCATCCGCATGGTCGCGAACGAAGCGGAGCTGGTGGACGCCTACGAGCGGACCGGCCAGGAGGCCGCGCGGGCGTTCGGCAGCGGCGTCGTGTTCCTGGAGCGGCTGGTCACCGGGGCGCGGCACGTCGAGGTGCAGGTCATCGCGGACGGCGAGACGGCGTGGGCGCTCGGCGTGCGGGACTGCTCGGTGCAGCGGCGCAACCAGAAGGTCATCGAGGAGTCGGCGTCGCCGGTGCTGCGGCCCGAGCAGGCGGCCGAGCTGAAGGCGTCCGCCGAGCGGCTCGCGGTCGCCGTCGGGTACCGGGGGGCGGCGACCGTCGAGTTCCTGTACCACCCGGGCGACGAGATGTTCGCGTTCCTGGAGGTCAACACGCGCCTCCAGGTGGAGCACCCGATCACCGAGGCGACCACCGGGTACGACCTGGTGAAGGCGCAGCTGCACGTGGCGTCGGGCGGACGGCTGGAGGGGGAGCGGCCCGTGGAGCGCGGGCACGCGGTCGAGGCGCGGCTGAACGCCGAGGACCCGGACCGCGACTTCGCGCCGTCCCCCGGGCGCATCGCGCGGCTGGAACTGCCCGCGGGGCCGGGCGTGCGGGTGGACACCGGCGTCGCCGAGGGCGACACGATCCCCGCCGACTTCGACTCGATGATCGCGAAGATCATCGCCTACGGCCGGGACCGGGACGAGGCGCTGGCCCGGCTGCGGCGGGCGATGGCGCGCACCACCGTGATCATCGAGGGGGGCGCGACGAACAAGGGCTTCGTCCTCGATCTGCTGAACCGGCCCGAGGTGATCGACGGCAGCGCGGACACCGGCTGGATCGACCGGGTGCGGGAGGCGGGCGGGCTCGTCTCGCACCGGCACTCGGGGGTCGCGCTGGTGGCGGCGGCCATCGAGGTGTACGAGGAGGAGGAGCGCGCGGAGCGGGCGCGGCTGCTGGCGACGGCGTCGGGCGGACGCCCGCAGGTGCGGCACGAGAGCGGCCGGCCGCTGGACCTGAAGCTGCGCGGCGCCGGGTACCGGGTGCGGGTGGCGCGGGTCGGCGCGCACCGGTTCCGGGTGGGCGTCGAGGCGGGCGGCGACGTCCGCGCCGCCGATGTGGAGCTGGAGCGCTTCGACCGGCACGCGGGCCGCATCACGGTCAACGGCGCCCGGTACCGGCTGGTCACCGGGACGCACGGGCCCGTCCACCTGGTCGAGGTGGACGGCGTCCCGCACCGGGTCAGCCGGGACGAGGGCGGCGTCGTCCGCGCGCCCGCGCCCGCGCTGGTCGTCGCCACGCCGCTGGAGGCCGGCGCCGAGGTCGAGGCGGGCGCGCCGATCCTCGTGCTGGAGAGCATGAAGATGGAGACGGTGCTGCGGGCGCCGTTCAAGGCGCGGCTGAAGGAATGCGTCGTGTCGGCGGGCAGCCAGGTGGAGGCCGGTGCGCCGCTGCTGAGGCTGGAGCAGCTCGCGGACGACGTGGAGGCCGCGGAGACCGCGGTCGGCGGGGCCGTCGAGCTGGAGCTGCCCGCCGCGCCCGCGGCGGTCCCGGCGCGGGAGCGCGCGGCGCGCGGCCTGGAGGACCTGCGCAGCCTGCTGCTGGGCTTCGACGTCGACCCGCACGACGAGGGGCGCGTGCTCCAGGACTACCTCGCCGCGCGCGCCGCGGCCGCCGCGGACGGGCACCGGCCGCTGGCGGCGGAACTCGCGCTCGTCGACGTGTTCGCCGACCTCGCCGAGCTGGGCCGCGACCGTCCGGCGGGCGGCGACGAGGGCCACGTGCACAGCGCCCGCGAGCATTTCCACACCTACCTGCAGAGCCTCGACGTGGAGCGGGCCGGGCTGCCGGACGCGTTCCGGGAGCGGCTCGGCAAGGCGCTCGCGCACTACGGCGTCACCGACCTGGAGCGCTCGCCGGAACTGGAGTCCGCGGTGTTCCGCGCCTTCCTCGCGCGGCAGCGGGCGTCCGCCGACGCGGCGGTCGTCGCGGCGCTGCTGCGGGCGTGGCTGCTGGAGCCGCCGCCGGACGAGCGGATGCGCGAGACCGTCGGGCTCGCGCTGGAGCGGCTGGTGGCGGCGGCGCAGGTCCGGTTCCCGGTGGTGTACGACCTGGCGTGCGGCGTGGTGTTCGCGTGGTTCGCGCAGCCGCTGCTGCGCCGCAACCGCGCCCGCGTGTACGCCGACGTCCGCAAGCACCTGCGGTACCTGGACGCGACGCCGGACGCGCCGGACCGCGCGGAGCGGATCGCGGAGATGGTGCGCAGCACCGAGCCGCTGGTGCGGCTGCTCGGGCGGCGGCTCGACCGCGGCGACGCCGACAACACGGTCATGCTGGAGGTGCTGACCCGCCGGTACTACGGCAACAAGGGCCTCATCGGCGTCGGCACCCGGGAGGCGGCGGGCTGCACGTTCGTGGTCGCCGAGCGGGCGGGCTCGTGCCTGGTGTCGGCGGCGGTCCGCTTCGAGGCGCTGGGCGGCGCGCTGCGCGGCCTCGCGGAGCTGGCGGGCGACGAGGACGTCGACGCCGACATCTACCTCGCGTGGGAGGGGCAGCCGGACGACTTCGACGCGATGGCGGCCGCGCTGCACGAGGTCGTCGCCGCGCACCCGCTGCCGGACCGGGTCCGCCGCATCACCGCGACGGTCGCGGGCAGCCGCGGCGCGGTGATGCACCACCACTTCACGTTCCGCCCGTCCGGGGACGGCATGGCGGAGGAGCGGCTGATCCGCGGCCTGCACCCGTACATCGCGCAGCGGATGCAGCTGGAGCGGCTGAGCGAGTTCGACCTGACCCGGCTGCCGTCGTCGGACGAGGAGGTCTACCTCTTCCAGGCGGTCGCGAAGGAGAACCCGGCGGACGACCGCCTCGTCGCGTTCGCGCAGGTGCGGGACATGACGGAGCTGCGCGACCAGGACGGCCGGCTGGTCACCCTGCCGATGGCCGAGTACACGATCGCGAGCTGCCTCGACTCGATCCGCCGCGCGCGGGAGCTGCGCCCGTCGAAGAAGCGGGTCGGCACCAACCGCATCGTCGTGTACGTGTGGCCGCCGATCAGCCTCACCCGGGCGGAACTGGAGATGATCGTCGGGCGGGTGCTGCCGACGGCCGCGGGCGCCGGGCTCGAGGAGATCCTGATCATCGGGCGGCGGCGCGACCGGGAGACCGGCGAGCTGAGCAAGATGGCCGCGCGCGTCGCGTTCGGCGCGGCCGGGGGCGTCCGGGTGACGGTCGGGGAGCCGTCCGACGAGCCGGTCGAGCCGGTCGGCGGCTACCGGCAGAAGGTGCTGCGCGCGAGCGCCCGCAACACCGTGTACCCGTACGAGCTGACGCGGATGCTCGGCGACTTCGTCGAGCACGACCTCGACGGCGCCCACGCGCTGGTGCCCGTCGACCGGCCCGCCGGGCGCAACACGGCGGCGATGGTCGCGGGCGTCGTCCGCACGCCGACCCGGCTGCACCCGGAGGGCGTCACGCGGGTCGTGCTGCTCGGCGACCCGACGAAGTCGCTCGGCGCGCTGTCGGAACCGGAGTGCCGCCGCGTGATCGCCGCGCTGGACCTGGCGGAGCGGATGCGGGTGCCGCTGGAGTGGTACGCGCTGTCGTCCGGCGCCCGGATCTCCATGGACTCGGGCACGGAGAACATGGACTGGGTGGCGGCGGCGCTCAAGCGGATCGTCGAGTTCACCCAGGACGGCGGCGAGATCAACATCGTGGTCGCGGGCGTCAACGTCGGCGCGCAGCCGTACTGGAACGCCGAGGCGACGATGCTGATGCACACCAAGGGCGTCCTCGTGATGACGCCCGACTCGGCGATGGTGCTCACCGGCAAGCAGGCGCTGGACTTCTCCGGCGGCGTGTCGGCCGAGGACAACTTCGGGATCGGCGGCCACGACCGGGTGATGGGCCCGAACGGGCAGGCGCAGTACTGGGCGCCCGACCTGGTGTCCGCGCGGGACGTGCTGATGGCGCACTACGAGCACACGTACGTCGCGCCGGGCGAGGACGGGCCGCGGCGGGCGGAGACGGCCGACCCCGCCGACCGCGACGTCTCCGACTTCCCGCACGCCGTGGAGGGCAGCGACTTCACGACCGTCGGGGAGATCTTCTCGGCGGCCGCGAACCCGGACCGCAAGAAGCCGTTCGACATCCGGACCGTGATGCGCGCCCTGTCCGACCAGGACCACCCGGTGCTGGAGCGCTGGGCGGGGATGGCCGACGCGGAGACCGCGGCGGTGCAGGACGTGCACCTCGGCGGCATCCCGGTGTGCCTGCTCGGCATCGAGTCGCGGCCGGTGCCGCGGCGCGGGTTCCCGCCCACCGACGGGCCGGACGCCTACACGGCGGGCACGCTGTTCCCCCTGTCGTCGAAGAAGGCGGCGCGGGCGATCAACGCGGCGAGCGGCAACCGGCCGCTGGTGGTGCTGGCGAACCTGTCGGGCTTCGACGGGTCCCCGGAGTCGCTGCGGAAGCTGCAGCTGGAGTACGGGGCGGAGATCGGGCGCGCGATCGTGAACTTCCGGGGCCCCATCGTGTTCTGCGTGATCTCGCGGTACCACGGCGGCGCGTTCGTGGTGTTCTCGAAGGCGCTGAACCCGGACATGACGGTGTTCGCGCTGGAGGGTTCGTTCGCGTCGGTGCTGGGCGGCGCGCCCGCCGCCGCGGTGGTGTTCACCCACGACGTGGACGCCCGCACCGCGGCCGACCCGCGGGTGCGCGACCTGGAGGGCCGCGCGGCGGCCGCCGCCGGTCCGGAGCGCGCCGCGCTGCTCGCGGAGCTGGTCGAGCTGCGCGCGTCGGTGCGGACGGAGAAGCAGGCCGAGGTGGCCGCGGAGTTCGACCGGGTGCACGACATCCGGCGCGCGGTGGAGGTCGGCTCGGTCGACGCGGTCATCGGCGCCGCGGAGATGCGCCCGCGGATCATCGAGGCCCTGGAGGCCCGCCTGGCGCGGTAGCCGCCCCCTGGGGCGTCCGGCCGTCGACCGGCCCGGGTCCGCGCGGAGGCGCGCGGGCCCGGGCCGGTGGCGTCTCGCGGACCCTTGACACATAGCGACCGATTGGTTTCTATGTTCGGCATGGGATACGACGTGATCGTCCGGGGCGGGCGCTGGTTCGACGGGACGGGCGCGCCGTCGGCCGTCCGCAACATCGGGATCCGGGACGGCCGGGTCGCCGCCGTCACCGCCGCCGAGCTGGACGCGGACGGGGCGCGGGTCGTCGAGGCCGCGGGCCGCTGGGTGATGCCGGGCTTCGTCGACGTCCACACCCACTACGACGCCGAAGTGCTCGCCGCGCCCGGACTCGGCGAGTCGGTGCGGCACGGGGTCACGACCGTCGTGTTCGGCTCGTGCTCGCTGAGCACCGTGCACGTCGGCCCGCTGGACGCCGCCGACCTGTTCAGCCGGGTCGAGGCGGTGCCGCGCGAGCACGTCATCCGCACGCTCGAACAGCACCGGACCTGGGACACCGCCGAGGAGTACGCCGCGGCGCTCGAACGGCTCCCGCTCGGCCCGAACGTCGCCGCGTTCCTCGGGCACTCCGACCTGCGGGCGTCCGTGATGGGCCTCGGACGGTCCACCGACCGCCGGGTCAAGCCGAGCGCCGCCGAACTGCGGGAGATGGAGCTGCGGCTCGTCGACGCCCTCAAGGCCGGGATGCTCGGCCTGTCGGAGATGCGCAACCCGTGGGACAAGATGGACGGCGACCGCTACCGGTCGCGCACCCTGCCGTCCACCTTCGCGACCCGCGAGGAGCGCCGCCGCCTGTACCGGATCGTGCGGAGCGCGGGCCGGGTGCTCCAGACGATCCCCAACCTGAACACGCCCTACAGCCTGGTCCCGGCGCTCGCCGCGTCCGTCGGGCGCGGCGGCCGCCGCCCCCTCAAGACCAGCATGCTCGCCGCGGCGGACGTCAAGGCCAACCCGCTGCTCATGCACATCATGGGGCCGCTGGCGCGCGCGTCCAACCGGCTCGGCGGCGACTTCCGGTGGCAGCACCTGCCGGTCCCGTTCCGGGTCCACGCGGACGGCATCGACCTGGTCGTCTTCGAGGAGTTCGGCGCCGGGGCGGCCGCCCTGCACCTGAAGGAGGAGGTCGAGCGGAACGCGCTGCTGCGCGACGAGGACTACCGCCGCCGCTTCCGCCGCGACTACGAGAACCGCTGGTCGCCCCGCATCTGGCACCGCGACCTGTACGACGCCCACATCGTCGCCTGCCCCGACCCGGCGGTCGTCGGCCGCTCGTTCGGGCAGGTGGCGGACGAGCGCGGCGTCCACCCCGTCGACGCGTTCCTCGACCTCGTCGTCGAGCACGGGCGCGCGCTGCGCTGGTACACCGTCATCTCCAACCACCGGCCCGCGGCCCTGGACAAGCTCAGCGCCCTGCCCGAGGTGCAGATGGGCTTCTCCGACGCGGGCGCGCACCTGCGCAACATGGCGTTCTACAACTTCCCGCTGCGGCTGCTGAGCCGCGCCCACCACGGCGGCTTCATGAGCGTCGAGCGGGCCGTGCACCGGCTGACGGGGGAGCTCGCGCACTGGTACGGCATCGACGCCGGCACGCTCCGCGAGGGCGACCGGGCCGACCTCGTCGTCGTCGACCCCGACCGTCTCGACGGGTCCCTGGACGAGGCCCGCGAGGCGCCGTTCGAGGAGTTCGGCGGACTGGTGCGGATGGTGAACCGCAACGACGCCACCGTCACCGCGACCCTCGTCGCGGGCGTCCCGCTGTTCCTGGACGGCCGGTTCACCGAGGCCCACGGCACCCGGCGGACCGGCGGGTTCCTGCGCGCGGGCCGGACCCGGATACCCTCCATGGCGTGACGACGGAGCGGCGGCGCACCCAGCGGGAGCGCAGGGAAGGAACCATCGGCAGGCTGCTCGACGCGACCATCGCCGCGATCTCGGAGGTCGGCTACGCCCGCGCGTCCGTCGGGGAGATCTGCACCCGCGCGGGCGTCTCGCGCGGCGGCCTGTTCCGCCACTTCGACACGCGCCTCGACCTGCTGGTCGCCGCGGCGGAGGAGGTGGGCCGCCGCCAGCTCGCCCTGGTCGGCGAGCAGCTCGCGGCGCACCCCGACGCCGGCCTGCGGGACGCCCTGGAGCTGATGCGCGGCCGCCACCGCGCCGTCGACAACGTGGTCTGGTTCGAGCTGCTCGTGGCGGCCCGCACCGACGCCGAGCTGCGCGCGCGCCTCGCGCCCGCGGCGGAGCGCTACCGCGACGCGATCACCGAGCTGGCCCGCGCCGCCCCCGGCCTGCGGGACCTGCCGGACGAGGACCGGCACGTCCTGGTGTCGGCGGCCCGCCACCTGTTCGACGGCGAGACCATCCACCGGACGGTCGTCCCGGAACCCGACGCCGAGCGGCGTCGCCTGGAGCTGCTGGCCGAACTCGCCGAGACCGTCCTGCGGCGCCGCGCCCCGCGGCCGTGACGGCCCGCCGCCCCGGATCACGCGGGTGACGGGACGTCCGCGGCGGGGACCAGGACGGGCAGGAGCGCGTCGCGGAGGGCGGTGAGGGACGCCGACTCGGCGGCGGCGGCCGCGACGCGGCGGGCCAGCGGCGCGACGGTCGCGCCGAAGCGGCGGGCGGCGCCGTCGCCCGGCCACGGGACCTCGTAGCGGGCCAGGTCGGACCAGGCGGCGCGGGGCATCCGGGTGCCGTCGCCGACGGCCGACGCGTACGCGACGACGGCGTCGCTGGCGAGCGCCGCCAGCAGCCACGCGCGGTGCGCCGCCTCGCCCGGGCGGACGACCAGGATGTCGGTGGACGCGACGCCGTCCACGAACGCGAGGCCCACCTTGTGGAAGGAGGGGCGGAGCCTGCCGAACAGGACGTCGCCCGCGGCGAAACGCGTCTTGCCGCTGCGCACGTCCGCGGCGGCCGTCCACGTGGTGAGCCACATGCTGCGGCGGGGGACGTGCTCCAGCGCGATGTACGGCTCCCCGTCCGGGATGCGGGACGCCGGGACGAGGTCGCGGACGAGCGTGCCGAGGGCGTCGAGGCGGACGGACGCCCGGGCCGCGGCCGCCGCCTCGTCGTACCGGGCGCGGACCAGCGCGTCGGCGAGCGCGGCGAGCCGCCCGTTCACGGCGATCTTGTCGTCGAGGGCGCCGAGGACGCCCGCGGCGCGGTCCTGGCGGGCGCGGGAGGCGCGCGGCACCGGCAGGTCCTTCAGGACGCCCTGGGTGAGGAGCGGCTGGCCGGAGCCGAGCCGGTACCGGTTCAGGTCGAGGGCCTTCAGCAGGTAGTGGACGTAGCGGGGGTTCACGCCGTCCCGGGGCGTGACGATGATCGCGTTGTCGGTGACCCAGCAGCGGTCCGGGCTGTAGTGGACGGCGCCGCAGTAGGTGCCGACGCGGCCGACGACGACCGTGCCGGCCTCCGCGTTGAACCGGTCGGACGTGCCGATCACGCCGTTCGCCCCGTACGTGCGGTACGCGGCGCCGGGGGCGGGCCGCGCCTTCCCGTTCGCCAGGTCGACGAGGTCGCCGAGCCGGACCGTCACCCGACCAGCCCGTCCAGCCGGGCCCGGACGACCGCGTCGAGGCGGGCCGACTCGTCCAGGCAGGCGAGCAGCTCCTTGGTGAGGCGCTCGATGCGGTCGGCGGCGGGTTCGGCGGCCTCGGCGGCGGGCGCGCCGACGTAGCGGCCCGGCGCGAGGACGTGCCCGTGGTCGCGGATCTCCCGCAGGGACACCGAGCGCGCGAAGCCCGGCTCGTCCACGGGACGGCCCGCGCGCCACGCGCGGTGCGCGGTCGCGATCCGGTCGATGTCGGCGGGCGTCAGGACGCGCTCGGTGCGGTCCACGAGGGTGCCCATGCCGCGCGCGTCGACGAACAGCACGTGGCCCGCGCGGGCGCCCTTGTCGCGCGTCAGGAACCACAGGCACGCGGGGATCTGCGTGGTGCGGAACAGCTGGGGCGGCAGCGCCACCATGCAGGACACGAGGTCGGCCTCCACGAGCGCCGCCCGGATCCCGCCCTCGCCCTTCTGCGTGGACGACATCGAGCCGTTCGCCATCACGACGCCCGCGGACCCGGTGGGCGCGAGCTTGGCGAGGATGTGCTGGATCCACGCGAAGTTCGCGTTCCCGGCGGGCGGGACGCCGAACCGCCAGCGGGGGTCGTCCGCCCGCCGGTACCAGTCGGACATGTTGAACGGCGGGTTCGCGAGCACGAAGTCCGCGCGGAGGCCGGGGTGGGCGTCGGTGCAGAAGGTGTCGGCGCGGCGCAGGTCGCCGGCGATGCCGTGGACGGCGAGGTTCATCCGCGCCAGCCGCCACGTCCGCTCGTTGGCCTCCTGCCCGAACACCGCGATGTCGTCGCGGCGGCCCCGGTGGCTCAGCACGAACTTTTCCGCCTGGACGAACATGCCGCCGGAGCCGCAGCACGGGTCGTACACGCGTCCCCGGTACGGCTCCAAAATTTCCACGAGCAGCCGCACCACGGCGGCGGGCGTGTAGAACTCGCCGCCGCGCTTGCCCTCCGCGCGGGCGAACCGCTCGAGGAAGTACTCGTAGACCTCGCCGAGGACGTCGCCGGGCGCGCCGGTGCCGATGCTCGCGCCGTCGATGAGGCGGACGAGTTCGGTGAGGCGGCGCCCGTCCACGGTGGTGAAGATCTTCGGGAGGGCCCCGGCCAGCGCGGGGTTCGCCGCCATGAGCGCGTCCATCGCGGCGTCCAGCGCCCGGCCGTCCCCGGAGGCGGCGAGCGCGTCCCAGCGGGCGGGCTCAGGGACGTCGAACGCGCCGGAGCCCGAGGCCCATTTGAGGAACACCAGGCCCAGCACGAAGTCCTTGTACTGGCCGGCGTCCATGGAGCCGCGGAGCGTGTCCGCGGACCTCCACAGGATGTCCTTCAGATCCGCCCCCCCGTCAGAACGTCGTGCGCCGCAGCGTCAGCCTGACCTCGCCGGTCGCGCGGTCGGTCTCCTCGGTCGCGACGTCGAAGCCGTGGCTCTCGGCGAACGCCAGGGCGGTGAGCCGCCCGTACCGCTGCGCCACCGTGTCGAGCCACCGGGAATCGTACTTGTGCCGGTCGTAGCCGCTGATGATCGCCTCGAACGTCCCGTCGGGCGTCCGGTGGAAGCCGAGGTCGTTGCTGGCCGCGCCGACGAACCGCCGCCGCACCACCACCTCCGCCTTCTCCGGGCGGCGGTCGCCCTGGTAGCCGTAGAGGTGCGTGGGCGACGCGTGCGACTCGACCTGGTCGAACCCCAGGTCGTTGAGGACGCCGACGAGGCGCTCCTGGTCGGTGATCGTGGTGCGGACCTTGGTGTAGTGCGACATGGCGTCCTCCCTAGGGACGGCTCAGGACAGCCGGACGACCGGTTGCCGGTCGAGTACGAGGGTGTTGCGCTGGAGGTCGTAGGCCGAGACGGTCAGGCGCTTCTGCGCGTCCACGCGGAAGTCGAGCCGGAACCGGTCGACGCCCGCCTCGGCGGGCGGGTCGGCCTCCAGGAACGTCGGGCTGTCCTCGTTCAGCCACAGCCGGGACCGCTCCTGCAGCCGCTGCGCGGTGACGGCCACCGTGCGGGCGCCGCCGTTCGCGTCGAACATGATCTCCAGGTCGGAGCCGGCCTCCCGGTAGCTGGCGTGCGCCAGCTCGTACACCGCGATGCCGAGGTGCTTCTGCCCGTTCCGGATCGCCTTGATCGTCAGCATCTTCACCGGTTCGGGCGTCGGGTACTCGGTGCCCGCCTCCACCAGCGTCTCGAACTCGTAGGCGCCGGTGTCCCGGTTGACGTGCCGGATCGCGTAGTCGTGCTGGATGTGGTCGCTCAGCTCGTAGCCGCCCGCGATGCCGGCCGCGCCCGCCGCGACGGCCTCCAGCGGACGGTCGAGGTGCAGCGCGTCCGGCGGGAACTGCAGGGACAGGACGTCCTGCACGGCCGGGACCAGGCTCGTCCCGCCCACCAGGAACACCTTCGAGATCTCGTCGGCCGGGAACCCCTTCGCGGCGGCGCCGTCGAGCGTCTTGCGCAGCGCCCGGTTCACCCGCCCGAGGACGTCCTTGCGCTTCAGCAGCCCGTCGAACTCGGCGCGGGTGACCTCCATGCCGAACCGCCCGGCCTCGATCTTCGCCGCGTCCTGCGTGGTCAGCGCGACCTTCGCGCGCTCCGCCGAGCGCAGCAGCTCCCGGAAGACCCGGTTGTACTCCTCGGTGTCGCCGAACGGGACGCCGGTCAGCTCGGCGACGTGCTCGGCGAGCAGCGCGTCGATGTGGTCGCCGCCGAGGTCGAGGCCCGCCTTGGAGATCGTCCGGACGGACGCGCCCGCGGTCGCGTTCGACGGGTCCAGCACCTTCACCACGGACGTGTCGAGGGTCCCGGCGCCGAAGTCGAACACCAGGAACACGTCTCCGGGGTTCAGCCGCGCGCTGTACCCGACGGCCGCGGCCGTCGCCTCGTCCACCACGCGCAGCCGCGCCGCGCCGCCCGCCTCCTCGCCGACCTCCCGGACGAGCCAGTCCCGGTAGGTGTCGAACGACTCGACGGGCGCGGTCGCGACGATCTCCAGGTCGCCGGAGTCGACCGCGAGGGTCGCGGCGGCCATCACGTCCGACAGGAAGCGGGTCGCGGCCTGCCGCGCGGTGACCGTCCGGTCGCCGCCGAGCCGCCGCGGGATGTCCACGGCCCGCCCGGTCACCGCGCTCTTCATCGACTGGAACGCGGTGTTCTCCGGGTCGTCCGCGACCTCGGGCGTCACCTGCGCGCCGATCCACCGGCGGTCGCCGCCGCCGGAGAACGCGACGCGGGACGGCACGACCCGCTGGTCGACGCCCCGCGTCCCCTCCCGTTGCAGGTCGAGGCCGGGCAGCGGGACCGGCTCCCCGCGGTCCAGGTCGTGGTCCCAGCCCGCGACGACGGTGTTGGCGGTGCCGAAGTCGATGCCGATACGGGTCGTCATCGTCCCCCTTCCACAGGTCTCCTCCGCATTCTTCCGCGATCTCCGCTTCCGCGCCGCCCTTCGCGGCGTCCGGATCACAGGCTGATGTCGTGCTCCCCGGCGGTCAGCTCGACGGCCTCGCCCAGTTCGACGTCGAACCGGAACCGGTGGATCAGGGTCGCGTCGAGCAGTTCCAGGACGGCCCGGTCCCGGCCGGTGACCGCGGAGTGCGCGAGCGCCGCGCCCACCGCCCCGAGGTCGCGCGGGACGAGGTCGGCGACGGGGCGCCGGACCAGCGCGGGCACCTCCCGCAGCCGCAGGTCGAACAGGTCGACGCGGCCGTCGCCGTGCCCGGCCGCGAGGAACTCGCCGCCGGGCGACAGGGTCAGCCCGGTCGGCCGGTCGCCGGACGGCGTCCGGTGGACGGCGACGGCGTCGAGCGTCGCGCCGGTCAGGAAGTGCAGGTCGCCGGTCCGGTCGGCGATGACGATCTGCCCGGTGCCGGGCAGCACCCCGAGGCCCGCGCACCCCTGGATCTGCGCGTTGCGGGCGGAGACGCGCCGCCCGTCCGCGACCCGCAGCAGGACCGTCCAGCCGTGCGGGTCCGCGCACGCGACCGTGTCGGCGTCGGCGAACCCGACCTCGGTGACCGTCCGGCCGGGGTGGGCGCCGACGGCGTGCCCGGTGGCCGGGTCGACCAGGTGCACCGAGCGGCCGAGCAGCGCGAGCCGCCCCGATCCGCGGTGCGCGACGATCCGCCGCGGCCACTGCCGCCGCCCGAGCCCGAACTCGGTGATCGACCGGACCGCCACCGGGCCGTCCGCACGGCCGAGCAGGAGGTCCCCGTCGCGGGTGCCGGCCGCGAACGTCCCGTCCCCGGTCAGCGCCAGCGAGGTGACGGAACCGGGACCGGAGTGCAGGGTGCGGTCGGTCCCGTCCGCGCACCGCACGAGCCGGCACGGCCCGGCCCCCTGCCGTCCCCGCTCACCGGCGAGGACGACGCCGTCCCCGGCGTGCAGCACGCACCCGACGGGGGAGTCGAACCAGTCGTAGCGTTCGGCGAGCCGGGCGGTGCGCAGGTCGAACACGCCCACGACGCCCGCCCGTCCCGCGACCGCGAGGAACGGGCCGTCCGGCGCGAACGAGACGCCGCCGACGCCGTGCCGGAACCGCAGCCGGGCCCGCGGCGCCGCCGTCCACGGCGCGTCGCCGCCCTCCCGCAGTCCGGACGCGACGGCCCGCAGGTCCGCCGCGCGGAACAGCGCGAACAGCCGCCGCTCGTCGTCGCCGCCCGGCGCCCAGCCCTCGAACAGCCGGAACAGCCCGGCGCCCGTCGCGATCGGCACGTCCTTCACCAGCGACCACAGTTCGTCCCATTCGCGGCGGTGCGCGAGCTGCTCGGCGAGGTAGCGGGTCTCGTCGGCGGACATGTCCCGGACGCGGGCGCGCCGGTCGTCGCCGACGATGACGCGGACGAGGTCGAGTTCGCCCTCCGCGAGCATCGCCGTCCGCAGCCGCGCCCGCTCGTCGTCCGCCCGCGACAGGTACGCGAGCGACAGCAGGCCGCCGTCCGGATCGAGCGCCCGGTACTGCCGCGGCTGCCCGGTGAGCAGGAAGAACGCGGCGCGCGCCACCGGGTCGGCGGGCGCGAACGCGTGCTCGGCGCAGAACGCCGCGAGCCCGGCGTCCGCCGTCGCCCGCGCGCACAGGTCCTCGACGAGCGGACGGTCGTGCACCGCGCGGAACGTTCCGGCGGCGATCTCGCGCAGCGGGTGGTCCCGCATGGCGAGCGCGTCCAGGAGCGCCTCCCGGTAGGGCGTCCGCCGCAGGACCACGGCGTCCGTCTCCAGCGCGACGGCGCTCAGCGGGCCGAGGCCCGCGTCCTCGGCGGGGCGCCGCCACCGCAGCAGCGCGGCGCCCGTCTCCGCGTCCGGCTCGCCCAGCCACGCCCGCCACAGGGCGTCCAGCATCGGGCCGGACGGCGGCGTCCCGGCGGCCAGCAGGACGCTCCGCAGCGGCGTGCCCGGATCGGCGCCCGCCTCCCACAGCGCGTCCAGCAGCGGCCCCGCCGCGGCCCGGCAGTGCGCGGCCGCGTGCGCCCGCACATCCGGGTCGGGATCGGCGAGCAGGTCGGGTGCCAGGCATGCGTCCACGGCCCGCCACTCGTCCAGCCGGTCGTGGAGCGCCAGCGTCACGAGGCGGGCGGGCATCGGCCCGGCGACGGCCCCGGTCTCCAGGACGACCGCCCGCAGCCCCGGGTCGCGCGTCCGCACCCACCACGCCGCGACCCGCTCCCGCGCCCGCTCGTGCAGCCGGTGGCCGGGCGTCCGCGCGATCCGGACGGCCGCCTCCCGCGCGACCGGCGCGCCGCCCGCCGCGTCCGCGAGCAGCCGCTTCGCCGCGCGGACGCCCCACGGGCCGCGCCGCCCGCTCGCGACCACCCGCCGGTCCGCATCCGTCCGATGTCCCACCATGCTCCCTCTCACAGGCCGATGTCGTGCTCGCCGCCCGCCGGCCGGACGTCTCCGCCCACTTCGACGTCGAACCGGAAGCGGTGGTGCAGGGCGGCGCGGAAGAGGTCCAGCAGCGCCCGCACGTCCGGGTCGGCGGGCCGCTCAGGCGCCGCCGCGGCGAGGTCGGCGTGGCGCGGCAGGAGTTCCGCGAGCGGCCGCCCGAGGGTGCCGCCCAGCTCCCGGAGCCGCATGTCGTACACGGTGAGCTCGCCGTACACGTGCCCGACCGCGACCAGCGCCCCCGACGGCGACGCCACGACGCAGGTGACCCCGGGGAGGGACGCGACGTGCGGCGCCGCGGCGCCCGGCCGGCCGGCGTCGACGAGGTGCAGCCCGCCGTGGATGTCGGCGGCGGCGACGCCGCGGTGGATCGTCGCCAGGCCCGCGCAGCCGCCCTCGCACCGCAGCACCGCGCGCTCCGCCCCGCCCCCGGCGGGCAGGAACGTCACCGCCCCGTTCCGCTCGGCCACCGCGACGGTGTCCGCGTCGGCGTAGGCGGCGCGGACGGGCCGCTCGGCGGGGTGCAGGATCTCGGCGGGGCCGCCCGCCGGGTCGAGCAGGTGGACCGCCCGGTCGACGACCGCGAGCCGCGGCGTGCCCGGGTGCGCGACCACCGCGCGCGGCCGCAGGCGCGGGTCGAGGCCGAACGCCGCGAGGCTCCGCACCGTGACGTCCCGCCCGTCCGGCCCGCCCAGCACCAGCTCCCCGGCGGTGGTCACGGCGGCGAACCCCGCGCCGTCGCCGGTGCGGGTGAGCGAGGCGACGGGGCCGCCGACCCCGTGCACCGTCCACCCGCCGTCGGGGGCGCAGCGGAACAGCCGGTGCGGGCCCGCGTGCTCGCCCGCGCCCGCCAGCACGGCCCCGTCGGGGAGGAGCAGCACCCGGCCCGCGCTGCGGAAGCCGCCGTGCCGCCGGACGGTCTCGCCGGTGCGCGGATCCAGGACGCGGACGATCCGGTCGAGGCACGAGACGGCGAGGAGCGGCCCCCCGGAGCGCCCCCCGGAGTGCTCCGGGGAGTGCTCCGGGGAGAACGACAGGTGGTGGATCCCGGCGGGCATCCGGAACTCCGTCTTCGCGGGCCGCGCCGCGAGCCCGCCGCGGAACCGCTCCAGCGCGGCCCGGACCGACTCGGGGGTGACGCCGCGGTACAGCTCGAACAGGCGGCGGCCGTCCTCGTCGCGCGGCCGCCACCCGCCGAACAGGGGCACCAGCGCCGCACCCGACTCGAGAGGGACGTCCCGGACGAGCGACCACAGGGCGTCCCATTCGCGGCGTTCGGCGAGCCGCTCGCCGAAGTACGCGAGCTCCTCGCCCGCCATGTCCGCGACGTGGGCGCGGCGCTCCCCGGACACGACGCGCCGGACGGCGTCCAGGTCCCCGGCGGCCAGCAGCGCCCCGCGGGCGCGGGCGCGCTCGTCCGGCGGCGCCGCCGCGTACGCGAGCGCGAACAGCGACCCGTCCGGATCGAGCGCCCGCCGCTGCCGGTCCTGCCCGGTCAGGGCGAACAGCCACGCGCGCCGGACCGGGTCCCGGGGGACGAGCCCCCGCGCGCGGCACCGCTCCGCGAGCTCCGCGTCCCGGATCGCCAGCTCGCACGCCGCGTCCACGACCGCCTGGTCGCCGCGCGCGGCCGTCCGCTCCGCGGCGAGGTCGGCGAGGGGGTGGTCGTCGAGCAGCGCCGCGGCCAGCACGGACGCGGCGTGGGAGCCGCGGCGGCCCAGCACCAGCGCGGTCACCGCCGCGAGCGGCTCCCCGGCCGCCGAGCGGCCCCAGCGCAGCAGCGCGTCCCGCAGCGGGCCCGGCCCGTCCCGGCCGCACTCCTCCCACAGGGCGTCCACCTCCGGGTAGGGCGCGGGCGCCGGGTTGGCCAGCAGCGCGTCCCGCAGCGGCGTCCCCGGCCCGGTGTCGACATCCCACAGCGCGTCCAGGACGGCGCCCCGGGCCTCGCCGCAGAACGCGGCCGCGCTCTCCCGCACGCCGGGGTCCTCGTCGCCGAGCAGCCCGGGCAGCCACGTCGCGTGGTGCGCGTCCCAGCCGTCCGTCCGCCCCAGGAGCGCCTGGGTGACGAGCCGCGCGGGCGGCACCGGGGCGGTCGCCCCGGTGTCGAGCACCGCCCGGCGCAGCTCCGGGTCGCGCGTGTCGACCCACCACCGCGCGACGTGCGAGCGGGCGTGGGCACCGCGCGGATGCCCCGGCGCCCGCGCGATCCGGACCACGCCGTCCCGCGCCTCCCCGCCGCCGCGCTCGGCGTCCGCGACGAGCCGCCGCCACGCCCGCGCGCCCCACCGCCCGTGCCGCGCGCTCGCGGCGATCCGCCGCTCGGTCCTCGTCCGTGCCACGATGCGCCCCTCACAGCCCGATGTCGTGCTCGCCGGCGGCGAGCCGGACGGCGCCGCCCACCTCGACGTCGAACCGGAACCGGTGCTCCAGGGCCGTCCGGAGGAGGTCGAGCGCCGCCCGCGTCGCGGCCGGGAACGCGGTCCCGCCGAGGCATTCGGTGACGAGCCGCAGGTGGCGGGGCGCCAGGCCCGCGACGGGGCCGCGGACGACGGCGGCCAGTTCCCGGGGACGCAGGTCGAACAGGTCGATGCGGCCGTCGCGGTAGCCCGCGGCGAGCAAGGACCCGTCGGGCGACACCGCGAGGCGGCCGCTCTCGTCGTCCGGCGAGGAGCGGACCTGGACGCGCTCCGGCGGGTCGCCGCCGTACACGTGCAGGTCGCCGTACACGCACATGAAGACCGCCTCGCCGGTGCGGGGGAGCGCGTGCGGGCTTCCGGGGCCGAACTGCTTCGTCCGGGCCGGCGGGCCCGTCCGCCCGTCCGCCAGCGACATCCGCGCCACCGTCCCGCTCTTCAGCTTGCAGACGAGCGTGTCGGCGTCGAGGAAGGCGGCGCCGACGACCGGTTCCGCGGTGCGCAGGGCGGTGGCGGACCGGGACCCCGGCTCGATCAGGTGCAGGTCCGCCCGGTCGCCGAGCGCGACGATCCGCCCCGTCCCGCGGTGCGCCCCGATCCGGTCGGGCGGCGGGTCGCCGCCGATCCCGAACGCCGCGGGGTCCAGCGCCCGGACGTCGCCGCCGGGGCCGCCCAGCAGCAGCTCCCCGTCCGCCGTGCACGCCGCGAAGCCGCCGTCGTCGCCGGTCAGGACGAGGGACGTGACGGGGCCCGTGGTGGTGCGCAGCGTCCGCACGGCACCGTCCGCGCAGCGGATCAGCCGGTGCTCCGACCCGTCGAACGACCGCACCTGCGCGACGACGCCGTCGCCGACGTGCAGGACGCGGTCCAGCCGCGGGCCGTGCTCCTCGTAGCTCTCGACGACCCGCGCCGTGCCGAGGTCGAGCACGCTCACCCCGTGCCGGATGCTCGCGACGGCGAGGCGGGGCGCGCCGCCGGTCCCGCCGGGCGCCGGGCGGCCGGGGGAGAACGACAGGTCGAGGATCCAGTGGCGGGGAAACCGCAGGACCGCGTACGGCTCCAGCGGCGGCCGCTCGACGAGCCGCGCGACGCCCTCCTCGACGGTCGCCGGATCGGCGTCGCGCAGCGCCCGGAAGTACCGGCGCTCGTCCTCCCCGCGCGGGGCCCACCCGCCGGCCAGGCGGACCAGTCCGGCGGCGGCCGCGACCGGCAGGTCCCGGACGAACGCCCAGAACTCGTCCCATTCGCGGCGTTCGGCGAGCCGTTCGGCGAGGTAGCGGGCGTCCTCGTCGGGCAGGCGCGCCCCGCGGGCGCGCGGGCCGTCGCCGACGATGACGCGGACCAGGTCGAGCTCCCCGTTCGCGACCATGGCGTCCCGGACCCGGCTCCGCACGGCGGGCGGGGCCGAGGCGTACGCGAGGGAGAGCAGCCCGCCGTCCGGGTCGAGCGCGCGGTGCTGCCCGGGCTGCCGGGTCACCACGTAGAACAGGGCCCGCCGCACCGGGTCCCGGGGGGCGAGTCCCCGCTCGACGCAGAAACCGGCGGCGTCCGGCCGCAGGAGCACCCGCTCGCACAGCTCCTCGACGAACTCCTCGTCGAACTTCCCGTCGAAATCCTCGCCGAGCGGCGCGGTGAGTCGCGACGCGGCCGCGTCGCGCAGCGGGGCGTCGCCGAGGAGCAGCGCGTACAGCAGCGCCGCACGCTGCGGCGGTTCGCAGGGCGCGCCCGGCCGCACCCCGTCGAGGGCCGCCGCGACGGGCCGGACGTCGCTCAGGGGGAGCGCCCACCGGAACAGCGCGTCCCCCAGCGGTCCGGCGGGGTCCGCGAGCCACCGGCGCCACAGGCGGTCCCGGTGCGGGACCGGCGGCGGCGCGTCGCGGCGCAGCAGCAGCTCCGCCAGCGCGTCGTGCGCGCCGGCGGACCCGCCCCACAGCGCCTCGTTCCACATCGCCTCGTTCCACAGTGCCTCGTCCCACAGCGCCTCGAACACGGGGCCTGCGGCCTCGCGGCACGCGGCCGCCGCGTTCCGCCGCACGTCCGGGTCGTGGTCGGCGAGGAGCCGCCGCACCTGCCCGACGTCCGGCTCGCCCCAGCTCTCGCCGAGGCGGCCCAGCAGGGCGAGCGTCCGCAGGCGGGCGAACCCCTCCCCGGCGACGGCGCCGGTCTCCACCACGGCCTGCCGGACGCGGGAGTCGTGCTCCGCGCCCCACCAGTCCGCGATCAGCAGTCTCGCCCGTTCGCGCAGCCGGTGGTCCGGAGTCCGCGCGATCCGGACGATCGCGGCGCGCGACCGGTCGCTGGTCCGCCGCGCGGTGGCGAACAGCCGCAGGCCCGCCCACCGCCCGCGGAGGCCGCGCCCCGCGCTGCGGGCCGCCGCCCGCTCCGCCCGCTCCCGCGCCGTCGGCTTCACGACCGCTCCTCAGAGGCTGATGTCGAACTCGCCCGCGGACAGCCGGACGGCGTCCCCGAGCTCGACGTCGAAGCGGAACCGGTGCTCCAGGCACGCCTCCAGCAGCCGCAGCGCGACGCCCCCGCCGCGCCGGACCGGCCCGTCCGCCATGGCCGAGCCGACGGCGGCCAGATGCCCCGGGACCAGGCTCGCCACCGGACGCCCGACGATCCGCGGCACCTCGTGGACGCGCAGGTCGAACAGGTCGGTGCTGCCGTCGGCGTTGCCGACCGCGAGGAAGTCGCCGCCCGGCGACACCGTCATGCCGGTGCGGTTCTGGACGTCCGCCGCGCGGTGCACGGCCGTCCGCTCGAGGGTGCCCGCGTCGAGGACGTGCAGGCCGCCGCCGTCGTCCGCGACGACGACCTCGCCGGTCCGGGGCAGCCCGACCATGCCGACCAGCCCGTGCACGTCGAGGCCGACCTGCGCGGTCTCCTCGAACGCGTCGCCGCACAGCCGCAGCCGCCGCACGGCCCCGCCGCGGCCCGCGCAGACGAGCGTGTCCGCGTCCGCGAACGACGTCCACGCGACCGCCGGGCCGGGCGGCGTGACGGCGGCCGCCGGGCCGCCGCCCGGCGCGGTCACGGCCAACCGCCGGGCCGCCACCGCGATCCGCCCCGACCCCGGATGCACCGCCACGGACCTCGCCCAGGCGCCCCCGCCCAGCCCCAGCGCCGCCACGGGCCGCGACTCCACCGACCCGCCCGGCGCGCCCACCAGCAGCGACCCGGCGCGGGTCCCGGCGACGAACCCGCCGTCGCCCGCGCGGGCGAGGCATGTCACCGACCCGGGCGCCGCGTGCAGCGCCCGCGCCTCGCCGCCCGCGCACCGCAGCAGCCGGCACGGGCGGTCGACCCGGTTGGTGCGCTCGGCGGCGACGAGCGCGCCGCCGCCCACGTGCAGGACCCGCCCGACCGACGCCCCGAACCCGTCGTAGCGCTCGGCGAGCGAGGCCGTGCGCAGGTCGAACACGCCCGCGACCCGGTTCGTGCCCGCGGCGGCGAGGAACGGCCCGTCCGGCGCGAACGACACGTCGTTGACCCGGCCGCGGAACAGGTACCGGGCCTGCCGGGTCACCCGGTCCCGCAGCCCCTCCAGATGCTCGACGGCCCGGGCCAGCGCGTCCGGGGCCGTCGCCCGGTACAGCTCGAAGACGCGGCGGTCGTCGTCGCCGCGCGGCGCCCACTCCCCGAACAGGCGGACGAGGGAGACGCCCGTCGCGATCGGGAGGTCCTGGACGATCGACCACAGGTCGTCCCACGCGCCGCGCCCCGCGAGCTGCTCGGCGAGGTACGCGACCTCGCCGGGCGACATCGACTCGACCCGCGCCCGCCGGTCGTCGCCGACGATGACCCGGACCAGGTCGAGGTCGCCCGCCGCGAGCATCGCCGTCCGCATCCGCTCCCGCACGGAATCCGTCGCGGACGCGTACGCGAGCGACAGCAGGCTCCCGTCCGGGTCCATCGCGCGATGCTGCTCGGGACGGCCCGTCAGCAGGAAGAACACCACCCGCCGCATCGGGTCCTTCGGGGCGAACCCGTGCTTCGCGCAGATCGTCCGGAGGTCGCCGTCGTCGAGCGCCCGGTCGCACAGCTCGTCCACGAGGGTCTGGTCGCGCAGGGCGGCGACCTTCTCCTCGGCGATCGCGCACAGCGGATGGTCGCCCAGCGCCAGCGCGTCGATCAGCGCCGCCCGGTTCCGCGGCTCCCGCAGGACGTCCGGCTCCGCGGCGACCGCGACGGCGGTGAGCCGCGCGCGCGGCCCGCCGACCGCCGGGCGCCCCCACCGCGACAGCGCCGCCCAGACCCGCGCGTCCGGGCGGTCCAGCCACCGCTCCCACAGCCGGTCCAGCGGACCGGACGTCGGCGGCTCGCCGTTCGCCAGCAGCACCGCCTCCAGCGGCGAATCCGGGTCCGGGCCGAGCGCCCACAGCGCGCGCAGCATCGCCCCGGACGCCTCCGCGCAGAACGCCTCCGCGCGCGCCCGCACGTCCGGGTCGGGGTCGGCGAGCAGCCCCGGCACCGCGCCCGCCTCGCCCGGCGCCAGGTCCGCGGCCAGGCGCCCCGCCAGCGCGAGCGTCACCGCCCGCGCGGGCGGCTCCGCCGCGACCGCGCCCAGCCGCACCGCACACTCCCGCAGCAGCGGGTCGCGGGTTTCCGCCCACCACGCCGCGACCGTCCCCAGCGCCCGCTCGCGCAGCCGGTGGCCCGGCGTCCCGGCGACCCGCGCGACCGCCTTCCGCACCTCCGGGTCGCGGCGCCGCGCCGCCGCGAACAGCCGCCGCTCCGCCCACCGGCCCCGCGGCGACCGCCCGGCGGACGCGTCGGCCCACCGGTCGGCCCGCGGCCTCATGCCAGTTCCAGCCGCACCTGGTGCTCGGCGGCCTGGGACGCCTCCGCGAACGACGCCGACTGCGCCCGCCCGTCCCGCAGCCACGACCGCAGGTCCTCGATGCGCTCCCGCTGCGACCGGCTCAGCGGGACGAGCCGGTCGATCGCCGCCGCGACGTCGTCCGTCGTGATGTCGCGCGGGCCGTCCGCGAACGCCCGGTACAGCGCGTCGACGATCGCCTGCTCGATCTCCGCGCCGACGTACCCGTCCGACAGCCGCGCCAGCCGCATCACGTCGAACGCCGCCGGGTCCCGCAGCCGCTTGCGCAGATGGACGTTCAGGATCTCGCGGCGCTCGCTGTCGGTCGGCAGGTCGAGGAAGAACACCTCGTCGAACCGGCCGCGCCGCAGCGTCTCCGGCGGCAGCGCCCCCACGTCGTTCGCGGTCGCCACCACGAACACCGGCGCCGTCTTCTCCTGCATCCAGGTCAGGATCGTGCCGAACACCCGCTGCGACGTGCCGCCGTCGAGCCCGCCGGACGCCATCGACTTCTCCAGCTCGTCGATCCACAGCACGCACGGCGACACCGTCTCGGTGATCTTCAGGGCGCGCCGCAGCCGCTCCTCCGACTCGCCCACCAGCGAGCCGAACAGCGCGCCGACGTCCAGCCGCAGCAGCGGCAGCCGCCACAGCCCGCTGATCATCTTCGCGGTGAGGCTCTTGCCGGTCCCCGGGATGCCGATCAGCGCCATCCCCTTCGGCGCCGGGAGCCCGAACTTCGCGGCGTCCTCCCCGAACGCGCTCTCCCGCAGCGTCAGCCACTCCTTGAGCAGCTCCAGCCCGCCGACGTCCTCGAGCGTCTCCTCCGCGCTGTAGTACTCCAGGGCCTGCGACGCCCGGATGACCGCCTTCTTCTCCTCCAGCACCGCCGGAATGTCCAGCTCGTCCAGCACCTTGTCCCGGACGATCGCCTTCGAGAACGCCCGCCGCGCCTGCGTCGCCGTCAGCCCCAGCGCCGCCTGCGCCAGCCGCCACCGGCCGTGGTGCGTCAGGTCGCACTCCACCCGCGTCTGCCGGATCAGCTCGTCCAGGTCGTGGCGCAGCTCCCGCAGGCCCGGCAGCGGCATGTCGAGGACCACCACGTCGTCGCCCAGCTCGGCCGGGACGTCCGCCGAATGCGTCGTCACCACCAGCGACGCGTACGTCGACACCAGGCCGTGCGCGAGGTTGCGCAGCTTCCGCTTCACCGCCGGGCTCTTGTGCCAGAACTCGTGGAAGTCCTTCAGGACGTAGAGGTCCTTGCGGTTCGGGTTGTCGCGGGCCATCTCCGCGATCTTGTCGAGGGCCGCGTCCGGCGTCGGCGCCGTCGGCATCGACCGCCCGTCCCGCGACACCAGCCCCCGCGCGACGTCCCACATCACGAGGTCGGACTTCGCGGACGCGTCCCGCCCGACCCGCACCTCGTTGAGGATCTCCAGCGCGCGCTGCTCCTCCACCGTCACCAGGACGATCATCGGGACCCGCGCCCGCAGGTACAGGTTCAGATCATCGTGAACGCTCATCGGTCTCCTCGGCGCCCCTCGTTCTCCCACGCGTGCATGCCCGTGACCGAGACGGTCCCGTCCGCGGCTATGACGATCTCGCTCTCCGGCACGTCCGCGAAATCCTCCGGCCCGTACCGGCCCGTGACCGCCCAGTACTCCTTGTTGGACGACCCGCGGAGCCCGGCGCCGATCCTCAGCCGCGCGTTGTACCGTCCCGCGATCACCATGTCGGCCCGTTCGACGGCCGCCGACAGCCCCGGGTCCGCCTCGATCTCACGCCGCGCGAACCCCGTCAGCACCACGATCCCGAGACCCGACGGCCGCACCAGCCCGCAGAACTCCCGCAGCGCCTCCGGCTGCTCCAGCGGCTCCCCGCCGCTCACCGTGACCCCGTCGATCCCGGGCGTCCCGAGCGCCTCCGCCGCGACGTCCCCGACCGTCCGGACGTCCCCGCGCGGACCGTGCGTCTCGGGGTTGAAGCACCCGGGGCAGCCCAGCGTGCAGCCCTGCGCCCAGACCACGAACCGCGTCCCCGGCCCGTTCGCGGCGCTCCGCGCCAGCGTGGCGTGGACCCGCCACGTCAGTGCCACAACCGGTCCTGCTGCTCTTCCCCGGTCTCGTTGTACGCCTCCGCCGTCAGCTCCTGCGCCTCGACCTCGCCGCCGAGCATCCGCACGAGCTCCTCGGTCGTCGCCAGGCACGCCATGCCGTCGACCCCGGTCACATGGATCTCGACCTTGCCGTCCGGCTTGATCGTCACCTCGACGGTCTCGTCCATCACACCCCCGCCCGCCGGAGGACGACCCTGATGTCCCCGGACTCCTCGGTCCTGCTGGAATCGATGTCGAACCCGCGCTCACGCAACGTCGAAATGGTGCTCACCAGCGCGTACTTCTGCTTCAGTTCCCGGACGAAGCGCTGCTCGGTCGTCCCGCGGACGCCGTACCAGTCGGCGACGACCTCGTAGCCGTTCTCCGCCTTCACGAACCCGATCTCGTGCTTTCCCCGGCCGGGCCGAATCTTGAATTCCGCCTCCGTGCGCTGCCCCATCCACCCGCGCACGCCTTGCCCGGCCGACCGGACCTCGTGGCCCATCTCCTCCAGCGCGCGCCGCAGCACCGCCCCGTCGGCGAACCGTGTGCGCACTCTCGTGAAATGCGACAACCCCGACCTCCCGAATCCGCGAGCCCGCCCAGCATATGGCGACGCAATGACACTGAACAGGCATATCTCCGCACAGCGGTCGCGGCGGCCGAACCGGGGCCGCGGTTCCGGCGTCCCACAAAGCAGCCGACAAAGGGGGCGACCGCGATGAGCTGGGGGATCTCGGGCTTTCGCGAGGTGCGCGAACTGGGGCGGGGGACGCAGGGCCGGGTCGTCCTGGCCCGGCACGTCACCGGCGGCCCGCCGGTCGCGATCAAGTACCTGCCGGCGGGCTCCGACCCGACCGCGCGGGAGGTGTTCCGGCACGAGGCCCGCATGCTCGCCCGCGTCCGCCACCCCAACGTCGCGCGCCTGTACCGCCTGTTCGAGGACGCGACCGGAGCCGCGATCGTGATGGAGGTCGTGGACGGCGTCTCGCTCAAGCGCATCCTCGCCGACCGCGGCGCCCTCACCCCCGAGGCGTCCCTGCTGCTGTTGAAGGGGTCGCTGCTCGGCCTCGCCGCCGCCCACGCCGCGGGCGTCGTCCACCGCGACTACAAGCCCGCCAACGTCGTCGTCCGCGCCGACGGGCTCAGCAAGCTCATCGACTTCGGCGTCGCCGCCCGCACCGGCGGCGGCGGCCGCGTCGGCACCCCCGCCTACATGGCGCCCGAGCAGTGGCGCGGCGAACCCGTCACCCCCGCCGCCGACGTCTACGCCGCCGCCTGCGTCTTCTACGAGTGCGTCACCGGCCACCGCCCCTACGCGTCCCGCACCGGCCCCGACCTCATGGCGGCGCACGTCCACGCGCCGGTCCCCGCGGACGACGTCCCCGCGCCGCTGCGCGCCCTCGTCGCCCGGGGCCTCGCGAAGTCGCCCGCCGCCCGCCCGGCGGGCGCCGCCGCCTTCGCCGCCGAACTCGAGGACGCCGCCGCCCGCGCCTACGGCCCCGGCTGGCAGGACCGGGCCGCCCGCACCCTCGCCGTCGCCGCCGCGGCCTTCGCCC